>DATEJJ010000863.1:0-11564 GCA_035278125.1 Rugosimonospora sp. | reverse complement strand
CGCTGGTAGCCGACGACGGCAGCGCAGCCGAACCGCGCCGCAACCCGCTCGGCCTTCTCGCTCGTACGGCTGGCCACCGCGACGAGGTCCACCCCGTCGCACGCGGCCATCACCGGCAACATCCGGCGCACGGCGATGCCGGCACAGCCGAGTATGCCCACCCGCACAGCACCACCGGAACCGGACTCGGACAACGGACACCTCACAGCACCGGATCGCATCTGCAGCACGTCGATGCGTCACGCTAGGCAGCGTCCGTGGTGGCCCGCTCGACCCGCGATGGGGCCGCGGTCTTGAGCGCCGGTCGAGCGCGCTGCGAGATTTCTCTGACAGCGTCAGGCACCATGCAGTCGCGAAAGCTGGCCGTCGAGGGAGCACTGGAGTTCACGCCGCAGGTCTTTCCCGACGACCGCGGGCTCTTCGTCTCCCCGTTCCAGCAGGCGGCGTTCCGGGAGGCGGCAGGCCATCCGCTCTTCCCAGTCGCCCAGACGAATCACAGCCGCTCGCGCCGCGGCGTGGTACGCGGCGCGCACTTCACCCTCACGCCGCCCGGCGTTGCCAAGTACGTGTACTGCCCACGTGGTCGAACGCTGGACTTCGTGATCGACATCCGGATCGGGTCGCCCACCTTCGGCCGGTACGACGCGGTGCTGCTGGACCAGAAGGCGTTCCGGGCCGTCTACTTCCCCGTCGGCGTGGCCCACGCGTTCGTCGCGCTCGAGGACAACACAGTCGTGTCGTACATGCTCTCAGACGAGTACGTCGCGGCGAACGAGAAGGCCGTCAACGTCCTCGACCCGGCACTGAACCTGCCGATTCCGCAGAACATCGAGACGGTCGTCTCGGAACGGGACCAGGTCGCGCCCACGCTCGCCGAAGCCAAGGCGATCGGCCTGCTCCCCCACTACGACCAATGCCAAAAGCTCGAAGAGGCGCTGAACGACATCCGAGGCGGCCGGTCATGACCGCGCACCCGACCGTCGCGGTGCTCGGCGCGACCGGCGGCGTCGGCCGGCATGTGTGCGCCGCATTCGAAAAGACCGGCGCCAGCGTCCTCGGGATCGCCCGCCGCACGCCGGACAGCCCGGCCCGACATGACATGGTCGCGATCGACCTCGCCGAGGTCGCCCCGGATCGGCTCGCCGGCCTGCTCACCGAGCGGCACGCCAGGACTGTCATCAACGCCACCGGCGGCTGGGTGCTGACCCACCAGGCGATGCAGCGGGCCCACGTCACGCTCGTCGAACGCCTGGTGACCGCCTGCGCCCTCATGCCGGACAAGCCGCGCATCGTGCACGTCGGCACGATCCACGAGTACGGCCCGGTGCCGGCCGGCACGCTTATCGACGAGGCGGTACCGCCGCAGCCGGTCACCGATTACGCCCGCACCAAACTCGCCGGCTCCACGGCCCTGCTAGACGCGACGCGCGGCGGCCTGGTGGACGCGGTCGTGCTCCGCGCGGTCAACGTGTGCGGTCCCGGCACCACGTCGGCGAGCTTCCTCGGCGCCGTACTGGACCGGCTGCGCAGCGTGCGCCCGGGCGGCCATATCCCGATGACGATCGCCGACGCGAACCGTGACTACGTCGACGTCCGCGACCTCGCAGAGGCGGTGGTGTCCGCGAGCCGCGCGCCGGCGGTGGGCCAGGTGATCAACATCGGCCGCGGGGTCGCTGTCAGCATCCGCGACCTCGTCGCGACGCTCGTCGCCGCAGCCAAGCTACCGCCGGACACCGTGGTTGAACAGGACGCAGCGATCCAGAGCAAGGGCGGCGACTGGACCCGTGCAGACATCCGGCTGGCTGAGCAACTCCTCGGCTGGCGGCCCCGCATCGAGCTCGACGAGTCGCTGCAAGCCATGTGGCTCGCCGCGCAGGACGCGGAGAAGGCACACGTGCCCGCCGCGGACCGACGACGCACATGATCCCGGCTACAACAATCCTGCGCGCACCCGGTAGATGCCCGTGCCCAGCCACCGGGGCACCCGACGCCGATCGGGTCCGGGCCCGGCTGGTAACGGCGCGGACGACGCACCCGCCGCCGTCGGGACGCAGCCCGGGCGCAGTCCGTACGCCATCGTGAGGGTGCACCGTGGCGGGCAGCACGAAGACTCCCGCTCAGGGAAGGATCAGAAATGATCAAGCTAGGAACCCACACGCTCGTCGATCTGGCGTCGACGACGCTGTACTGATCAGGTCTCCCCGGACGGATCATTGGGGGTGTCCCTATGGCGTTGTGGTCAGGCGGCGTCAGACTTGCCGTCGGGGGTGACGAGTCGGTACGGGTCTTGCTGCGCAGCATGGCGCAGAGGACGTCGATACGGCGGGCGAGGCCGATGAGGCGGCGTTGCGCTTCTTGCCCTCGCCTCGGTTGCGGTCCGTAGGTGCGGGAGGGTCGGTGGGTCACGCCGCCGCAAGCCGCGTGACACCCGGCACCGCGGTGGTGCTTGGCCGTGACATCCACGGTGGCCCGGTCAACGCCCCGGCCCCGGCCCCCCGAGGGCAGAATGGTCACGGTGACGGTCCGGTCGATGAGCACCCGCTGGTCGGCCAGCCCCAAGTCCCGGACCAACGCCACCGGGTCCGACGAGTTGATCACCTCCGCGAGGGGGTCATCGACAAGATTGACGTGCAACAGCTCGTCGATCCCCCGGATCCGCGCGGTACCCGCCCGGGTGGCGGCCGACACCTGCCCTGGGGTGCGGTTGCCCAACACCTCATCGATGGCGTACTGCTCCAGCCGGCTGCGGATGCCGGCCTTCTCCGCCCACGGCGCGGGCGCGTCCACCGAGGGCGCGGGCTCACCCAACAGTTCGTAGGCCCGGTCATGCGTCAGCGCGTACAGCCGGGGCGCGAGCACGAGACGGTCCACGAGGCCCGCTTACCGACCGATCGGGCAGCACTCCGCTGACCGGCCCCACCAGCCCCGTGACAGCTGTCGCGTCCAGCCCAGGCGGGCCACCACTGGCCACCGCCAACTCCAACGGACCATGCCGCGGATAGCGACCGACGACCGGCCAATCGGTTCGGCGCCTCGCCGACGCCGTGCCGGCCGTCGCACGTAGAGCAAGCCAAGCCTGGTTACTGCGGTGGGGGCTCGTGGCGTGTGTCGCGGGCGCCGAGCAGGGTGATGGCCGTGGTGCCCGCGGCGAGGACCAGGCTCGCGCACAGCGCCGCGCCGTGGTCGTGGGGTGTGCGGGCCGCCCAGACCCAGGGCGTGGTCGGGTGTGTGTTCAGTGCCGCCTCGGTGGCCAGGAGATAGGCCATCGGGCCGATCCAGCCGAACGCCCCGCCGAGTGCGGTGGCGGACAGCAGGCCGAGGCCGGCGGTTCCGGCGAGGTTGCGCAGCAGGGCGAGCGTGCCGCCGGGCAGTACCCCTGCGGTGGCTCCCGCGGCCAGCAGGCCGAACGCGACCGCGCACAGCGCGAGAGCGGTACCGAGCCGCAGCCAGGGTAGCCACCGACCGGTGGCGCGTTCGGGCTCGCCGAATGGCCCGTGGGTACTGACCGCGATGACCGCGGCGGCGCCCGTCTCGATCGTCAACGGTGCCAGCAGTTGTCCGGCGGCGCCGCCGGCGACGGTCCAGTGGTCGTGCAGCGCGGTGCCGAGCAGTGCACCGAACGCGGCGAGCAGGCTTAGCGCGGCGGGTACCCGCCGGCTGACCAGGTGCAGCCGCACCAGTCGCAGCGCGGCGCCGGCCGGCCGGTACGCCGCCGCACCCGGCGCGGTGCCGGCCGGTGAGCTTCGGGTTCCGGCGGTCACGGCACACGGTCCAGGGTCAGGTCGCCGGAGCGCAGCGCGGCCAGGTTGGCGGTGAGCCAGGCGCGCCAGGCCGTCGCGGGTAGCGCGGCGAGCCGCTGCGCCTGGGCCATGCCCGTCAGCTTGGGCTGACCGGCGAAGGGTAGGCCGATGCGTTGGAGTAGGGCCGCCTGCACTGCCTGCCGCGCCGGGTTGTCATCGGTGGGCCCGGCCCCCACAAACGCGCTGAGGAACTGGACCCGCAGGATGTCAGCGAACCGTGGTGTCGTCATGCTGCCTTCCTGGAAGCCGTTGCGGCCGGGCAGGGAGCCCTCCCCGCCGAGTGGCATGCGCAGCACCGGTGGGCTGCCGCTGATCGTCCACGCCGGCGCGTCGCGGCTGTCGCCGCCGTCGTACACCGCGGCGACCTGGGTGGCCCGCTGCGGCGCGCCGGGCAGGCCGGCCACCTCGGCGAGCACCGGTGCCAGCGCCGTCGTGACGTCCGGCAGGTACCGGCGGAAGGCCGGGTTCAGGCACACCGGCGTCTGCGCGGCGAGTCCGCAGGCCGGGGTGTAGAGGATCGGGCGGTCGTCCGCGGCGTCGTGCAGCGCCGGGATGGCCATGCCGTGCGGGCCGAGCCGGGCGGTACCGGCCAGCCCGACCGCGGTGCCGGTCGCGGCCACCCCTGCCAGGGTGAGGACCGCGGCGGTACGCCGCAGCCAGCGCCCGCTGGCTCGGGCGGGCAGGCCGGGCAGGCCGAGGCAGGCGGCCAGGATCCCGGCCAGGAAGATGATCCGGGCGATCGGCAGGTCCGGCAGGTACGGGTAGAAGATCCCGGAGTCGGGTTGGTCGTAGTTGCCGTGGGAGTTGGTCGGCAGGATCAGCGCCCACCCCGTGGGGCTGGCGAACCCGATCCGGGAGGACGTCACCATCGCCAGGAAACCGCCGAAGGCCGCCAGCGGCGCGGCGTACCGGCTCGGGAACAGGGTACCGGCGGCGAACCCGGCGGCGCTGAACGCGACCACGGCCGTGGCACCGACCGCGACCCACCACCAGGGCGGTTGGCCCTGCACGCCCTGATACGCGTAGACGCCGAACAGCACACCCACGAAGATTAGGTACGCCGCCGCGGCCCAGATCGCTCCCGCCGCCCAGATAGCAAGCCGGACCGTCCAGCGCGGGCGGACCATCGTGGTGACCAGGTCAGCGGTGCGCCGCCGCCCGTCACGAGACGCTATCCAGGCGGCCATCCCGGCCACGAACGGCCCGAAGTCGATGATGGTGTCACCCTGCCCCATGTTCCAGAACGTGCGCAGCACCCACAACGGCTGCTGGGCCGTACTGGGCCGGTAGGAGTCGAACCAGAACAGTGCGGCGACCAGCGGCAGGATCAGCACCATCGGGCTGCGACGCAGCTCGATCCGCAGCAGCCGCAGCATCGAGAGGGGCCGGACCCGCGGCGTTGCCACGATGCTCGGCCGGACCGGGGTGTCTGTGGCGGTCATGCCCGCGCCGCCGCGAGTACCGCGCTGTAACCGCGCTCCAGCGGCGCATCACCGGCCGCGCCGCTGTCCTCGCCCCGCGCGGTCAACTCGGCCGGCGTGCCACGGAAGACGACCTTGCCGTCGTTCATCAGCGCCACCTCATTGCAGACCGCGCCGACATCCTCGACCAGATGGGTACTCACCACCACCGTGGCACGCCGGCCAACATCGCGCAGCAAGGCTCGGAAAGCCACGCGCTGCTCCGGATCGAGCCCGGCGGTCGGCTCGTCCAGCAGCAACAGCTCAGGGTCGTTCACGATCGCCTGCGCGATCCCCACCCGGCGCAGCATCCCGCCAGACAGCGTGCGCAGCTTCGCGCGCGCCCGGTCCCCGAGCCCCACCTGCTCGACCGCGGCCGCCACCGCCCGCGGCACCCGGCCCGGTGGCATGTCCTTGAGCAACGCGAAATACTCCACGAACTCGGCGACCGTGAACCCCGGATAATACCCCAGGCTCTGCGGCAGATACCCGAGCCGCCGGCGGATCTCCCGCCGCGGCGCATAGTCACCCGGGTCACGACCGAGCAGCCTGATCCGGCCCGACGTCGGCGGCAGCACCGTCGCCGCCATCCGCAACAGCGACGTTTTACCCGCCCCGTTCGGGCCCAACAGCCCGAACACGCCGGCCTCAACCGCCAGGCTCACCCCGTCCACCGCCCGGGTACGCCCGAAACGCCGGGCCACGTCGACCAGCTCCACATTCATGACGTTCTCCTCGGAATCCGGATCGCGTACCAAGCGATGGCGGCGCACACCGCCACGACCAACAGATAGGGCACAATCAGCGACGCCCCGGTCGTCGCGGCGCGAAGCGAGCCGGTCGCCGTCCGCCCGGCCAGCACGGCGATGACCCATCCGCCCAGCCCCGCCGCCACTCCCACGTTCGCCGAACGACTCAGCGTCGCCGCGGCCAGCGCCAACGCGCAGACCGCCGCCATCGGTACCAGCCAACCGAACGTCAACACGGCCGCGGCCCCCGACGCCACCGAGGCGGCCACACCGAGCACGGCATTGAGCCCGAACACCGCCAGCGCCCGTACCAGCAGCACCATCCGGTCGCTGACCGCCATCGACTCGGAAAGCTCCCACGCCGGGTCGATGCCGGGCCCATAGGCGTAGGCGATGCCCGCCCCGGCCACCGCCGGGGCGAACAACGGCACGTACGCGGTGCCCGTCGTCAACGTCGCGGCCACCCCGACAGCCACCACGGCCACCGTGGCGATGACCCACCCCAGCAGGAGCGAGGGCGTCGTCACCAGGGCGCGGGCCAGACCCGGCGAGCGAAGCAGCCGCGCGGCAACCCGTTCCACCGGCCCCGGCTCTCGCCGCCAGACCTCCGCAGCAACACCGAGCCATATCCGGTCCAGGTCCACATCGTCATTCATCGGCCACCTCCCCGCCCGCCTGGCCACCGCCCAGCGCCAGCCGCAGCAACCGCCGGGCCCGGTGCGCCCGACTCTTCACCGTGCCCACCGGCACTCCCATCAGTTCCGCCACCTCCACGACCGGCCGGTCCTCGACATAAACCAGCCGCCACGCCTCGCGTTCCGGGCTACCCTCCGGCCCCAGAGCGGCGACCGCCTCAGCGATCGCGACCCGCGACAGGACAGCCTCCGCCGGATCCCCGCCGTGCCGGCCGTCCACGGGACGGACTGCCGGCAGAACAAGCGCGGCCGGACCGCGGCGGCGCAGCACCAACGCGGCCTGACGGCGCGCGATCCCCCAGATCCAGCCACCAACCGGACCATCAGGCCGGTACCCCACCGCCCCCCGCCACACACCGATGAACGTCTCCTGCACAACGTCCTCGACATCCGCGGCCGGCAGCACCGACCGCAGCCGCACAGCCAGCCACCGCGCGTGCCGGCCGAACAACTCCCGCAGCGCGATGTCGTCGCCCGCCGCCACCGCGGCCACCAGCTCCTCGTCGTCCATCGCTTATCTATTGCATACCCGTGGCCATCGGTTCACGACACCGCAAGATCATTCCGCCAAGATCATTCCACAGTTGTCGAACCTCACCAGCGGTGCGGCAGGCCCGCCCGCAACGACCGCGTCCAGAACCGGTCAACCCGCGACTGGGCCGAACGCGAGGAGAGATCGAATTTGTCCGACCGTAGCCGCATCCCCACACCATCGTCAGGCAGTACGAGGCGGAAGCCCGACGTTGAGTGGCTCGTGTCGAGTATCCAGCGCGCCTCCCGGCCGCGTTCGACCCAACCGCCCGGATCCAGAAGACTAGGAACGGAGGACCAACCGCAAACCCAGGCAAGACCCATCGAACCCCACACGCTCACCGATCATGTGCTCAGGCTGAAGAAACGTTCGATGGTCGACGTGGCGCAAAGATCAAACACTTGAAGACTCGTACCGAGGATCCCAACCCAAAACGGGAGCCCTGTTACACCGGGGCCAGTTCAGGCTCGCACGGCCAACCCCCGGGCACATTGGAACCGTGGACGATGTCAGTGAGCACCCGAACGGCCCATCAGCGGCAGAAGGGGACGCCGCGCACCAGCCCCGAACAATTGGCACCGCCGCGCAAGTGTGACGGCCCGCGAACGCGAGAAAGTACTGCGGCTCCGATCGTGTTTCCAGCCGGCATGGCGGCCTCGGGCGGGCCAGTGCGCTTGTCTGGCGATCACGGCGCAGCCCTCGTCTGTGCCAGACCCGACGGTAGCGGGCTGTAGCGTCGATGCGTGGACGTCTTGTTGCTCTGGCACGTTCGGCACGCGCGCTTCCTCGACGGCGGGTCACCTCGGCATCGTGGTGAAGACGGCGAGCTCGTGTGGGACGAGGAAGACGGGGATGACCTGAAGATCCTTGGCGCATACTCCACCGAGCAGAAAGCCCAGGACCGCATCGTCCAAGCGCGACGCCTGCCCGACTTCCGGGACGAACCAGACTGCTTCCTCGTTGACCGCTACGTCGTCGATGAAGACTGCTGGCCAGAGGGATTCGACACCATTCCAGTGACTGTATGACGCAGCAACACCCGAGCAGCCGACATGCGGTCAGCGGCAGAGGATGCACCCGCGTTCGCCCCGCGACAGCCAGTTGAATGGCACCGCAGGGATGCGAGTCTCGCGGCATGAGATATGCGTGCGTGATCCTGATCCGGCCACTTGGCGCAGCCCGCCGACCGTCGCTATCCCTACTTTGCCAGCCGGATCAAACCGACACGGGCAGGCCAAACGCAGACCGGCAGCATGCCCGCGACCACGCTGGAACCGGACGCCTCCTGCGAGCGCCGACCACCATGCCGAGGTGCTGGCCTGCTACCAGACCCTACTGATCCTGTTCCACGAGATCGGCGACCGGTACCCGGTGGGTGCCATGATGGCCCGGGCTGGGGAGGTGCGCCGGGCCGCCGGGGGCCGGCGTGAGGCCGCGGCGTACCGGCGGGCGCTGTCCCATCTTCATCGACGTCGACTATCCGGACACCGACGTGGTCCGGGCCGGGCCGGCCGACCTGCGCGCCCCCGTGTTCCCCACCCCGGCCGAGGATGTGTGATCGCCGAGCGGATCCGCGGCGATCACGGCGCCGCCGACCCGCCGTGCACCAGTTTCGGCTGGCCGGCTGGGGCGATGTTGTGATTGAGGTGGAAGAAGTTGTCCGGATCGTAGACGGCCTTGACCCGGGCCAGCCGCTCGTAGTTGCCGCCATACGCGGCCCGGATACGGCCCGGACCCCCATCCTCGTTGACGAAGTTGACGTAACCCCCGCCGGTCGACGCGGGCGACACCCCCGCGCGCGTGGAGCGCACCCAGTCCCGGTGCACATCCGCCGGCTCCCCCGGCGCCCACTCCGCCTGCACATGGACCTCGTGCGCCGCCTGGCGGTGCCAGAAGGCGGTCCCCGTGGCCGGAACCCGGGCCGCGGCCCCGCCCATCCGCTTGACCGCGATCGTCGACCACGCCGTCGGGGCGGCCGCCGCCGCGTTCACCAACGCGTCGATCGTCGCCTCATCGAGCCGGCTGAGCCATTCGATCGTCTCGTACCGGTGCAGGCCCACGGGCGCCATGCCCGCCGCCAGCCGCTGGGTCTCGAGGTAGGACATCACGCTGGTGACGTCCATCGCCGGTGGCGGCAGCAGCGCCCGCAGCGGCGCGAAGATCCGTTCCGGCCCCTCGTCGGCCGCCCCGAACCACAGCGCGAACAGGGCCGCGAACCGCCGCCCCCGCAGGTTCTCCGGGATGAACGGCTGCGCCGGCGCGATCTGCAGCCCCGCGTACAGGGCGAGCCGATCCGGCGCCTGCGCACTGAACGCGACATAGGCCCGCAGCACATCGGCCGCGTCCGCGAACGGGTAGCCGAGGAGCAGGACATGGGCCGGGCCGACCGGGTGCAGACGGTGGCGGAACAAGGTGACCACACCGAAGTTGCCGCCACCCCCACGCAACGCCCAGAGCAGGTCCGGATGCTCGCTGGCGGTCAACACCCGACCATCAGCGGTGACCACCTCCGCGTCGATGAGGTTGTCGCAGGCCAGACCAGCCAACCGGTCGAGCCGGCCGACCCCACCACCGAGCGTCATCCCGGCGACGCCGACCGTACCGACCGTGGCGCCGGTGGTCGCCAAGCCGTACACCTGCGTCGCCGCGTCCACTCCGTCCCAGGTCGCCCCAGGTCCGGCGAGCATCACCCGGGCCTTCGCGTCGACCTGGACCGTCTTCATCGCGGAGAAGTCGAGCATCAGCGCCCCATCGGCGACGGCCAGGCCCGCCGCTGAGTGGCCGCCACCGCGGACGCTCAGGGCCAGGCCCTGTTCGCGGGCGTACCGGACCACCGCCACCACGTCGGCCGTGTCCCGGGCCCGGGCGATCAACGCCGGGTACCGATCGACCGCGCTGTTCCAGACCCGGCGGGCCTGATCATAGTGCCTGCTTCCCGGTGCTATCAGTTCGCCGCCGAACCTCGGGATGCCGCCGCCCCGCCGCCGCAGCGGGTTCAACACCGGAACAGCCCGAGCGGTTCGTATGCCTCGGTCTCGACGCTCTTCAGCAGGGACGACCCCACCTCGGCGCCTCTGGCCCGGGCCGCACCCGTCGCCGCCCGCACCGAGCCCGCGCCCCACAGGCCAGCCGCGACCGTGAGGACGGTCAGGACGGCCATCACCGCGGCCAGAGCGATCTTCTGGATGCTGCGCATGGTCTGTCCTCTCCCACCATCGCCCGGCTCACACCTGCCGCACATATCGCACGGTGCCCGAGACCGCACGATCAGGTCAACCGTGGCGGCCATGTCCGATCAGGCACCCACCGCAGAAGACGTGATCGCGCAGGGGTCGCCTCCGCATCCAGACCTGCATCACACCGTGGTCAGCGATCAGCCGCCGGCCCACCAGTCCCACCAAGCCAACCAGACCGGACGCCCCTGCATACCGCGATCCGACACCGCCGCCGCCCCCGGGCCTCGAAGAAGTTGGCCGCGCGCGCGGCGTTCGACCATGACAGCCAGAACGTCCACCTGATGCGCTGATCGGGCTTGGTGTCCGACGCGTGCAGGAGGACGTTCGTGAGTACGCTAGCGGGGCTTCGCCCCATCTGGTGAGCATGTGACCGTGGCTGAGGTGGTCACCCGTTCGAGGGCTCCGGTCGGCGGGATATAGACCGTGGCCGGGCGTGCCGGTCACGGTGACATGAACCGCCCGAAGCGGCAGTAGGCCCGTAGACCCCCGTCCGACCGGAGCCTATGCCTGCGGGCCACGGAGAGTCTGGTAGGGCGGGTCCGGGTCCCGCACCGATCCGACGTGGAGCCATCCTTACGCCGGCTCGTCCAGCCGGCCGAAGGTGGCCGGATGGTGCCCCCGGCAGTAACGCGGCAGCTTGTGCTGCTGCACCTTGCCCACCCCGGGCGGACGCTCTCGGATGGCGGCGACGTCGCGCGCCGCAGACTCTCAGCCTGGACCCCTGACCTTGGATGGTGCGGGAATGACGGGTGCCGACATGGCCTCGCGTTCTGCGCATAGCCGAGCCACTCCAACAACAACGCGGCTGGGCGGAACAACCCCACCATCACCGCCCCGATCGACAGTGCCCCATCGCACGTCGGATCAAGAACCGATGCTACGCCGGGCTTACCGCATTCTTGCGGCAAACCGCAAATGACACCCGGACTCATCCACCGCCCACGGATCGCGTGCGTGGTGCGGGCGGGGCAGATGGGGTGACGGTGGTGGGGTTGGCGGCGGTATCCGGTGCGGCGACCGGCCACCACCCTGCTCCCCACCCGCCGACAGGTGCGAGTGTCCACATTGGATGGCCCGCTGCCCCGGGACCAC
>DATEJJ010000862.1:0-3481 GCA_035278125.1 Rugosimonospora sp. | reverse complement strand
CGGCCGACGGCGCCGCGCAGTGGCTGGCCCGGCTGCTGCCCTCGGGCGGCGACGTGCTGATCACCTCCCGGGACGACACCCGGTGGAGCGAGCAGGCCCGGCTGCTGGCGGTGGGCGCGTTCGAGCGCGCCGAGAGCATCGGGTACCTGCAGAAGCAGGTCCCCCGGCTGACCCGGGAGGAGGCCGGACGCCTGGCTGACCTGCTGGACAACCTGCCCATCGCGATCGCGCTGGCAGCGGCCTGGCTCACCGAGACCGGGGCACCGGTCGAGGACTATCTGGACGCGGTGGCCAAGGGTGAGCTGGATGTGTCCACCGAGGAGGGTCAGCGCCGGGTGGACGCGACCTGGGCGCCCTCCCTCGACCACCTGCGCCGGCGCTCCCCCGCGGCGTACCGGCTGTTGCAGCTGTGCGCGGTGACCGCGCCGGAGATCTCCCTCGACCTCATCTACAGCGCGGCCATGGCGCAGCAGCTGGAGCCGTACGACCCCGCGCTGTCCGACCCGCTCATGGTGGCGCCGCTGGTATCGCTGCTCAAGCGCTTCGCCCTGCTGCAGATCGACCCGCAGGGCCTGCGTACCGGGCCGCGTGCCGAGCCGTCCGACCCGGGGCTGGGCGGGCACATCGTGGTGCACCGGCTGGTGCAGTACGCGGTACGCCGCAAGATGAGCGACGAGGAGATCGAGGATGCGCAGCACAACGTGCACCTGGTGCTCACCGAGGCGGCCCGGACCCTGGGCGACGTGCGGGTACAGAAGGAGTGGCCGCGCTACCGCAACCTGTGGCCGCACGTGGACGCCACCCGCGCGGTCACCTGCGTCAACCCGCCGGTACGCCAGCTGCTGGTGGACTGGGTGCGCTACTACTACCAGCGGGCCGACCCGGACCGTGGCATGGAGGTCGCCCAGGAGGCCGAGGCGGAGTGGACCTCGATGCTCGGCACCATGCCCGGCGACCAGCGCCGCCAGCTGCAACTCCAGCTGCTCCAGCTGCGCTTCAACCGGGCCAACGTGCTGCGTGACAAGGGCGCCTTCACCGAGTCGCTGGCGTTGGACCAGGATGTGCTGCGCCAGCAGGAGGAGCTGCTGACTCCGGGCCACCCGCACACCCTGATGACGGCCGGCAGCCTCGCCGCGGACCTGCGCAGCCTCGGCCACTACGCGCAGGCCCTGGCCCGGGACGAGCAGACCTGCCTGGCCTGGTCGGACTTTCCCGAGGAGTACCCGCTGCGCCTGGCCGCGCTGAGCAACCTCGCGGTGTCCCACCGGCTGATGGGCCACCTGGCCGAAGCCCTCGCCCTGGACGAGCAGGTGTACGCCGCCCGGCACAGGGTGCTCGGCCCGGACGACCTGTACACCCTGCTCTCGGCCAGTTCGCTCGGCCGGGACCTGCGCGAGATGGGCCAGTTCGACCGCTCGGTCGCGCTGCTGGGCGAGGTGGTCGACCGGTACACCGAGGTGCTCGGGGTGCAGTCCCGGCTGGCCGTCAGCGCCCGGGTCAACCTCGCCGTGTCGCTGCGCTCGGCGGGCCACCCGGACGAGGCGGCGGAGATTCTGCGCGCGACGTACGAGGAGCTGACCGGGCTGGCCGGGCCGGACCACCCGGACACCCTCGCCTGCCGGCTCAGCCGCTCGGTCAACCTGCTGGAGATGGAGTCGGAGACCAGCCCGCCGCCGCGCGCCGGCGAGCCACGGGCCATCGACGAGACACAGGCCATCCTGGCGGCGTACCAGCGCCGGCTCGGCGCGAAGCACCCGCACTCGCTGATCTGCCTGAGCAACCTGGGCGCGGCGCTGCGCGCCGAGGGCGACCTGGCGCTGGCCCGGGCACGGCTGCAGCAGGCGCTGGACGACCTGCGCGAGGTGCTCGGCGCGCGGCACCCGTACGCGCTGGCCGCCCAGATCAACCTCGCCGTGGTCGCGGACGAGCAGCACGACTACCCGGAGGCGCTGGCCCAGACGCAGTCCGCACTCACCGCGCTGCAGCAGGTGCTCGGCCCGGACCACCCGCACACACTGAGATGCGAGGCCAACCTCGCCCTGATCCAGTACCACCACCAGGGCGCGGAGTACCAGTCCAGTGTGGAGCTGGCGATCGACCGGTTCGCCCGGCGGGTCGGGGCCAACCATCCGGCGCTGCAGGCGCTGCACGCGGGCCGGCTGCTGCGCCGCATCATCGACCCGCACCCGTTCTGACCCGGCTCGTCAGGTTGGACCGCGCAGCTGGCCCGGACGGCTCAGCGGCCTGCACGGCTCAACGGGCCTGGACGGCTCAGCGGGCCTGGACGGCTCAGCCGGCCACCCAGGCCAGGATCTGCGGCAGGATCTCGACCGCGCCGAAGTGCGACGCGTCCGTCTGGATCATGACCTGGGAGCGGCGGATCTGGCGGTGCAGCCACCAGGTGTGCGCGACCGGGGCGAACCGGTCCTGCTCGCCGTGCCACAGCAGCACCCTGCTCCGGATCACGCCGAGGCTGAACCCCCAGTCGGCGCGCAGCGCGAGCACGTCGTCGATCCAGCCGTGCGGGCCCTGGCGCAGCGCCTCCACATAGGACTGTGCCAGCAGCCGCCGGATGCCCAGGTCGTACACGACCCGCTTGTCGGCGAAGGTCATCTCGCGTTCCAGCTCGACCAGCAGGCTCTCCGGGTCCTGACGGGTCCGCTCGGCCTGGCGCCCCAGGCTCTCCACCAGCTGTCCCGGGTCGGCGTTCGCCGCCTCGAACTCGCGGGTGTTGTCCGCCGCCATGCCGTCGAACCATTCCAGGTCCGGCGCGTCCGGGGCGGCGAACCCGACCAGCACGGCGGTACGCGCGATCCGCTCCGGGAGCAGCGCCGCGCAGGCGAGCGCGTGCGGGCCGCCACCCGACCGGCCGACCACCGCGAACCGCTCGATCCGCAGCGCGTCGGCGATGTCCGCGATGTCCCCGGCCGCGTCGGCCACCCGCCGCCCGGAGTGCCGGGTCGAGCCGCCGTACCCGGGGCGGTCGTAGGTGACCAGCCGGATCCCGCGCCGGTACAGCACGCTGGCGCGCGGCTTCGGTCCGTTGCGGCTGCCCGGCGTGCCGTGCAGGAGGAACACCGGGAAGCCGTCGCGGGCACCGGTGACTTCGACACACAGCCGGCGACCCTGCCGGGAGGTGACGCTGAACGCGGATTCGCCTGCCAGCTGCTGCTCCGTCCGGGACCGCGGGGTGGGGTAGGCCCCGCAGCCACAGGGTACCGTCGCGCCGCACCTCCCGACCGGCGAGCGCCGCGGCGCGCCGGCCGCCGCGCGTATGTCCTCTGTGGACTATCGGTCGGCGCGGGTCAGTGCGTGGTGCAGAGGGCGTGCACGCAGGCGCGTACCGTCAGCGCGATGTCCTGGGCGCAGAGCCGGAACGCCCGCTGCCGCAGCCGCGGGTCCTGGATGTCGTCCTCGGCCGGCTCCACGAAGGGCACCTGGCCGCGCAGGGTCGCCGCCGCGCTGACCACGCGCCGGGCCT
>DATEJJ010000861.1:0-5359 GCA_035278125.1 Rugosimonospora sp. | reverse complement strand
TGGTCAACCGGGGCGCGCCGCAGGAGGCGGTGACGCTCGGCCTGGCCGCCCTCGCCGCGCTCGGCTTCCCCGGCCCCCAGGCGGACGTCGCGGCCGACGTGGCCCGCCGGATGTCCGGGCTGCGGTCCTGGATCGACCAGGCGTCGGTGGCGGCGGACAGCGCCCGGCCCGAGGCGGAGGATCCGCGGGTACGCGCCGCCGCGCTGCTGCTCAACCGGCTCGGTCCACCGATGTACATGGTGGACCCCAAGCTGTTCAACTGGGTGGTGCTGGAGGGGCAGCGGCTCTGGGCCGAGCACGGCCCGACCGACCAGCTGGTACCGGTGGTCTGTGGCGCCACCTTCCACGTCTTCGGCCAGCCCGAGGACTTCGCGCTGCGCGCCCGGGTGGCCCAGCACGCGCTGGCCGTCGGCGAGGCGCGCGGGTACCAGCCGGCCAGCGCGCACGGGGAGATGCTGTTCGCGCTGGGCAGCAGCGCCTGGGCCGAGCCGGTCGAGCGCACCGCCTCGCGCGCCCGGGCCGCCCGCGACACGCTGCTGCGCCACGGCGAGGGGTTCATGGCGTGCTTCGCGTACACCGCGTCGCTGAGCGGGCTGCTCGACTTCGGGTCCACACTGGACGATGTCGCCACGCACGCGGACGCGGCGGTCGCGCTGACCCTGCGGGTGGGCCAGGCCACCAGCGGCGCCACGTTCACCACGTACCGGCAGCTGGTACGGGCGCTGCGCGGCGAGACCAGCGCGCCGGGCCGCTTCGCCGACCCGCTGTTCGACGAGGACGGGTTCGCCGCGACGCACCTGCCCGCCAACGCGTACGCGGTCGCCAGCCTGTACATCAACCGGGCGCTGCTCGCCGCGCTGCGCGGGGACGAGGTGTCGCTCACCCGGGACGCGGACGCGCTGGCACCGCTGGAGTCCGTGGTGACCGGCCCGGCGTACGCGCACGCGCGGCTGGTACGCACGCTGGCGCTGGCGTACCGGACGCGGGCGGGCGGGCCACGGCAGGCGCTGGACGAGCTGTGTGCGTGGTGGGCGCGGCGCGCGGCCGAGGCACCGGCCAACTACCAGCACCTGTCCCACCTGGTCGAGGCGGAGCGGTCCTGGGCGACCGGGGACATCCTCGCCGCGCTGGCCGCGTTCGACGCCGCCGCCCGCGCCGCCGACGCGCGGGAGCGCCCGTGGCACCGCGCGTTCATCGCCGAACGCGCCGCCCGCTGCCACCTCGGGTACGGGCTGGAGCGTACCGGCCACGAACTGCTCGCCGAGGCGCGCGACCGGTACGCCCGCTGGGGCGCCACCGCGAAGGTACGCGAACTCGAAGCGGCGTACCCGTTCCTGGAACCACCGAAGCCGGTCAGGCCGCGCCGCTCCACTGTGGACATAAGGCACACCGGTACCGTGGCCGCCGACGCCGTCGACATGCACGCCATCCTGCGCGCGGTCCAGGCACTCTCGGCCGAGACCAGCCTGGACCGGCTGTACGCCACCGCGGCCGACCAGTTGTGCGCGCTGACCGGTGCCACCAGCGTGGCCCTGGCCCTGTACGACCGGGACAGCCAGCGCTGGTTCGTCCCCGCGGAGCGGCGGGTACCGCTGGCCGAGGCGGGGGAACTGCTGCCGCTGACCGCGTTCCGGTACGCCGAGCGCACCCGGGAGACCCTGCTCGTCCCGGACGCGGTGGTCGACGACCGGTTCGCCAAGGACCCGTACCTGGCGGGGCGGGAGCGCTGCTCGCTGCTCGCGGTACCGATCCTCGACCAGGGCGCGCTGCGCGCGGTACTGCTGCTCGCCAACGACCGTACGGCGAGTGCGTTCACCGCGAGCGGGCTGGACGCGGTCACGCTCATCGCCGGGCAGCTCGCGGTCTGTATGGACAACGCGCTGCTGTACCGGTCGCTGGAGGACCGGGTCGCCGAGCGTACCCAGGAACTCGCCTCGGCCAACCGGCAGCTGGAGATCCTCAGCAGCACCGACGCGCTGACCAAGCTGGCCAACCGGCGCCGGTTCACCGAGATCCTGGACCACGAGTGGGCGCGGGCGGTGCGTACCGGCGAACCGCTGAGCGTCGTCGTCATCGACATCGACCACTTCAAGCGGTACAACGACGCCTACGGGCACCTCGGCGGCGACGAGTGCCTGCGCCGGGTGGCGGCCGCGCTGCGCGAGGGTGCGATGCGGGCGACCGACGTGGTGTGCCGGTACGGCGGCGAGGCGTTCGCGATCGTGCTGCCGGACACCGGGTACCCGGGCGCGGGGATCGTCGCGGAGCGGATCCGCGAGGCGGTCGCCGGGCAGGCGCTGCCGCACGAACTCGCCGACTCGGGCCAGGTCACCGTCAGCGTCGGGTACGCGACCACGGTGCCCGACCGCGCGGCGGTACCGGAGACCCTGGTACAGGCGGCGGACGGCGCGCTCCGCGAGGCGAAGAACCGGGGCCGCAACCGCACCTGCGGCGCGCTGGACTGACCGCTCAGTCAGCCGCCCGCCCGTACCCCGCGAGCAGCTCGGCCACCCGCGCGATCTCCTCCGCCGGCAGGGTACGCACGGGCAGGCCGGTGGACATCGCGCGCAACTGGACGTCGCACACGTACTCCAGGTACCCGGCCAGGTCGACCGCGGCCCGCACGGAACCGGCGACGCAGACCGCACCGTGGTTGGCCATCAGCGCCGCGCGCCGGCCGGCCAGCGCCGCCACCACCGACGCGGCCAGCGCGTCCGTGCCGTACGTCGCGTACGCCGCGACCCGCACCGCACCGCCGAACATCGCGGTGTAGTAGTGGGTGGGCGGCACCTCGTCCAGCAGCAGCGACAGCGCGGTGGACGCGACCGCGTGCGTGTGCACCACCGCACCCGCGTCCGGCCGGGCCTGGTACACGGCCAGGTGCAGGGGCAGCTCGCTGGAGGGTGGCAGCGGCTCGGCCACCGGGATACCGTCCACTGTGTACACGCACACCAGCTCCGGCGTCAGCGCGTCGTAGTCGTACCCGCTGGGGCTGATCGCGACCAGGTCGCCGGTGCGCGCGCTGACGTTGCCCGCGGTACCCACCACCAGACCGCTCGCGCGCAGGCGCTGGCAGGCCCGGACGACCTCGTCCGCCGCGGACATCGCGGGCGGCCGGCTCAGCCGTCCACGACCGGGAGGCCCGCGGCGGCCCACGCCTCCATGCCACCCTCCAGGTTGACCGCCGCCCAGCCGGCCTCGGCCAGCGCCGCCGCCACCGCCGCGGACCGCGCGCCCACGTGGCAGACGCAGACGATGGTCCGGCCGGTGGGCAGGCTGGCGTACTCCTGCGAGATGCGGGACATCGGCATGTGTACCGCCTGCGGCGCGTGCCCCGCCGCCCACTCGTCGTCCTCGCGCACATCGAGCAGGAGCGCGTCGGACCCGACCAGTTCCAGCGCTTCCGCGGCCGACACGCCGCGCACCCCATCACCAAACACCCGCACAGGCTACCGTCACACCAGGTCGAACTCCTCCCAGCCACCGATGGCGGTGCGGTTCGCGATCAGCGGCGAGCCGCCGCGGTTCTCGGCGGTGACGAACCGTCCATTGGTACGGGCACGCAGGCTCACGCTGCCGTCCCCGTTCTGCACCACGCTGAACGTCTCCCAGCCGCCGACCCCGCTCCGGTTCGCGATCAGCGGCGCCGTACCGGCCCGCTCCGCGCAGACGAACTCCCCGTCGGCCAGCGCGCGCAGCGCGACCCGCCCGCCGCCGAGCGTCATCAGCTCGAACCGCTCCCACAGGCCGATCCGCGTCCGGTTCGCGATCAGCGGTGCCGCACCCGCCCGCTCCGCCGTGACGTACCGCCCGTTGACGCGGGCACGCAGGCTGACCACGCGCGGCGGCGGTACCGCGTCGAACCGCTCCCACGGGCCGATCCCGGTCCGGCTGGCGATCGGCTGGGCGCCGCCGCCCGGATCCACGGTGACGTACCGCCCGTTCACCCGGGCGCGCAGGCTCACGCTGCCGTCCCCGTTGTGTACCAGCTGGAACTGCTCCCAGCCGCCGATCACCATGCGGTTGGCGATCAGCGGCGCCGCGCCCGCCCGCTCCGCGGTGACGTAGCGCCCGTTGGCGTGCGAGCGCAGCGCGATGTACCCGTTGTTCAGGTCGATCTCGTCGAACTGCTCCCAGATGCCGATCCGCCGCCGGTTCGCGACCAGCGGCCGGGTGCCGGCGCTCTCCGCGCTGACGATCTGCCCGTTCGCGTGTGCCAGCAGGCCGACCACCGTGGGCGGGGTGGCACCGCCGAGCGCGGCCAGCGCGGCGACGTCCCCGTTGATCACGTCCCGGTCGTAGTTGCCGGCCACGCCGTTGTTCCCGGCCGCGTACTGCCAGATGGCGAACGTGCTCCAGCCCGCCGCCAGCCGGGGCGGCCCGCTGGTGTACCCGGAGATGTCCAGCGGGTACGCGCCGAACGAGGCGTCGTTGCCGGTACACGGGTTCCACCAGTACGAGTTGGTGTAGATCATCGGCACCCGGCCGATACGCGCGGCGACCCGGTCGACGAAGGCGTGGATCCACGCGGACATCTGCGCCGGGGTCAGCCCCCAGCACGCCGGCCTGTGCACCGCCGCGTACGGCCACTCCATGTCCAGGAACGGCACCAGCGTCCTGCTGTCCGGCCCCCACAGCGACTGGCTGACCAGGAAGTCCGCCTGCCCCACCGGGTTGCCCAGGTCCGGCCGCCCGTACGCGTACGCGCCCACGTACAGCCCCGCGTTGCGCGCCGCCGTGTAGTCGGAGCCGTAGTACGGGTTGGCGTAGGTGGTCCCCTCCGTGGCCTTGATGTACGCGAACGTCACGCCGCTCGTGGCCACCGCCGGCCAGTTGATGTCGTGTACCGAATGGTCGTGGCTGGACACGTCGATCCCGCGCACCCCGTACCCCGCCGGTGCCGCCGTGCCCGCCGCCCGCACCGCACCCGGTACCGCCGCCGCGCCCGACCCGGCCCAGCCGCCGCCGTCCGGCACCGTCGTGTCCGCCGCCGCGTACGGCAGGAACGGGACGGTGACCACCCCGCAGATGACCGCGGCCACGGCCGCCATGCGCCAGCGCTGCCGTCTCATGCGCACCCTCCCGCATCCAGGGCCAGAGACCCGAAGCGAGAGGGCAGTTTATCCAGATTTGTTCGTAAAATTTATGCGTATTGACCCTATTTCATCTGATATCGCGACGGCGTTGACTGCAAGGCCGGGCCCCAGAGCCTGGTGTCCGCAGGAGGGTCAGAACTGTGGGCCGGTGTGCGGGCGCTCCGCGGCGCCCGGCTGAGCCAGCCGGCGGCGGCGGAGGAACAGCACGCCCGCCGCGCCCATCAGGCCCGCCGCCACCGACGCCGCGATCGGCAGCACCGGGC
>DATEJJ010000860.1:0-4037 GCA_035278125.1 Rugosimonospora sp. | reverse complement strand
GAGCTCCGGCGCGTCGACCCGTACCTTCACCCGGCCGGCGCTCACCCCGGCGCGCTCGACCAGCGAGAACGTACCCGCGCGCTGCTTGGGCAGCACCAGCGTGACGACCGTGCCCGACTCGCCGGCCCGCGCGGTACGCCCCGCCCGGTGCAGGTAGTCCTTGGCGTCCCGGGGCGGGTCGATGTGCACCACCAGGGACACCCCGTCCACGTGGATGCCGCGCGCCGCCACGTTGGTGGCGACCAGCACGTCGGTACGCCCCTCGCGGAACTCGGCCAGCGTCCGCGTGCGTACCGCCTGGGACTTGCCGCCGTGCAGCGCCCCGGCCCGTACCCCGACCTCGGCGAGCTGCTCCACCAGCCGGTCCACGGCGAGCTGCGTGCGTACGAACATGATGGTCCGACCCGGGCGGGCGGCGATGTGCCGGATCACCGACAGCTTCTCGCCCGGCGGTACCAGCAGCAGGTGATGGTCCATTGTGGACACCGTGGCCACCGGCGGGTCGACCTGGTGCGTGACCGGGTCGGACAGGAAGCGCTGGACCAGCGCGTCGACGTCCTTGTCCAGCGTCGCCGAGAACAGCAGCCGCTGGGTACCCGCCGGGGTCTGCTCCAGCAGCGCGGTGACGTCGGGCAGGAAGCCCATGTCCGCCATCTGGTCGGCCTCGTCCAGCACGGTCACCGCGATCTCCGCGAGCGAGCACTCGCCCCGCTCGATCAGGTCGCCCAGCCGGCCCGGCGTGGCCACCAGCACGTCGACCCCGCGCCGCAGGTCCCGGATCTGCTTGTCGTACGAGGTGCCGCCGACGGCGGTGCGGCTGAACAGGCGCAGCGACCGCGCCAGCGGGCTGATCACGTCGTTGACCTGCATGGCCAGCTCGCGCGTGGGTACCAGAATCAAGGCCCTGGGCCGGCCCGGCTCGGACCGGCCGCCGGCGATGCGGGCCAGCATGGGCAGCCCGAAGGCCAGCGTCTTGCCGGAGCCGGTGCGGCCGCGGCCCAGGACGTCGCGGCCGGCCAGCGCGTCCGGGATGGTCGCGGTCTGGATCGGGAACGGCTCGGTGATGCCCTGCTCGGCCAGCGTGCGCAGCAGCCGCCGCGGCAGGCCGAGCGCGCGGAAACCGGTGGCCTGCTGGGGGGTCATCTGGTCGAGGATCGAGGGGAACGTGGACGGGTCGGCGAACCGCGCATCGGCGGTGGACAGCAGCATAGGTGGTGGGTGAACCTTCCGGGCTGGGCGCGTCTTCGAACGTGCGGCCTTCTGCGGCGCGGAAGCAACACCCGAGAGCAAACCATTCGAGTGTACGGGATACCCGCTCGCGACCCGTGCCCAGGTGGCGAGCGTCACCGGAAAGTGCAGGTCAGCTGATCCGGATCAGATGATCCCGGAGAGGACGAGCACCGCGCCGAGCGCCGCGGCTCCCGCGAGAATCAGGATGATCACCAGCGCGATGACCACCGTGCGGGAGCCGCTGCGCGGCTTGGGTCCCTCTGTCGGGTCGAGCCGGCCCTGCGCCAGGATGTGCCCGGTCAGCGAGCCGGAGGACTCCAGCGACAGCGGGCCGGAGCCGCCGCCGGGCAGGTCCAGGCTCGGCGCGGACGGTCCCGCGCCTAGCTGACCGGGCAGGTACTGCCCCGGGCTGTCCGGGGCGTTCGGGTCGGACTCGGTACCCGGCCGGCTGCCGTACACCGTCCCTTGTGGACGCTGCGCGCGGGCCCACTCGCCGTACTGGGGTGAGGGCGACTGCGGCGCCTCCGGCGGGTACGCGGCCGGTCCCGCGAGCGAGGTGGACGGCGGCCAGGTGGGCAGCGCACCGGCCGGTACCGGCATGCCGTTGGCGTCGACCGCCGGTGGTGGCGGGAACGGTGGCGGCGGAGTCGGGCCGGGTGGTACCGGTCCGGGCGGCTGCGGTGGCTCGGGCGGCGGCGGCATCGGCGGTACCGGCCCGGGTCCGGGCGGGTACGGCGGCTGCGGGGTCGGCGTGGGCTGCGGGAACGGTGACGGTACCGGTCCGGGCTCGGGAACCGGCTCGCCCGGATCGGGTGGCTCGGACAGGTCGGTGCGCCCGTCGAGCACGCTGGACCGGTACACCCGCGAGCCGGGCTGCGGGGTCTGCTGCCGGAGTACCTGGGCCACCTCGTCCGCGCTCGGTGCCGGGCTGCTCGGTACCCGGGCACTGGCCCGTACCACCGTGGGCCGCCCGCTCATCCCCGCGTCCACCGGCGCGGGGGACGCGGGTACGGTCGGCGGCGGTACCGGCGCGGCCGGGTCGGGTTCGAGCCAGGGCTGCGCGAACGCGGCCCACGCGGATTCGGCCCCGGAGCGCGGCCGCCGGAACGGGGGCTCGGCGGGCGCCGGGCTGACCGGCTGGCCGTTCGCGGCGGGTTCGAACGCGTCGGCCGCCGGCCGGGGAGATGGCCGTTCGAACAACGATGGTTCTGCCGCCGGCGGCGGCTCGAACGGTGAGTGGCCGGCGGGCCGGGGTTGGAACGGCAGGGGCTCGGAACCGGCCAGTGATTCGTAAGGCGCCGGGGCGGCGGCCTGGCGCGGGCCGAACGACGGCAGGTCGGGGAGGTCGACCGGGGCCGGTTCGTTCGGGCGCTGCTCGAACCGCGCGGACCCGGCGGGCGCAGGCGCTTCGAACGGCGACGGTTCCGCGGCGGCTCGTGGTTCGAACGGTGACGGCTCGGTGGCGGTCCGAGGTTGGAAGGGCGGCGGCTCGGCGACCGCGCGCGGTTCGAACGGCGGGGGTTCACCGAGCGCGCGTGACTCGAACGGTGGGGGTTCGCTGAGCGCGGGTGACTCGAACGGCGGGGGCTCCGCGGCTGGTTCGAAGGGCGACCTGTTTCGGGGTTCGAATTGCGCCGGCTCGCCGGGCCTCGATTCGAACCGCGGCACGTCGGCCGCCGGGGGTTGGAACAGCAACGGATCGGCGCCCTGGTGCGGCGCGAACGGCTCCGGCGCGAACGGCTGTGGCTTGCCGGTGGCCAGCGGTTCGAACGGCGGCGGTTCGGGCGTGGCGTGGAGCCCGGACTGCGGGGGTTCGGTGGCCCAGGGCTGGGGCGGCGAGGGATCGGCGGCCTGGTGTGACGCGAATGGCCACGGTTCGGCATGGGGCGACTCGGGTATGGCGTGGAGTCCGGGCTGCCGGGGTTCGGCGGTCCGCGCCTGGAGCGGGGACAGATCGGCGGCCGGGCGCGGTTCGAACTGCGGGGCCTCGGGCGTGGCGTGGACTCCGGGCTGCGCGGGCTCGGGCGTGGCGTGAAGTCCGGGCTGCGGGGGCTCAGGCGTGGCGTGAAGTCCGGGCTGCGGGGGCTCGGGCGTGGCGTGAAGTCCGGACTGTGGGGGCTCGGCGGCCCGCGGCTGGAACAGCAGCGGATCAGCAGCCGCCCGTGGCTCGGCCGGTGACGGCTCGGCGGCGAACGGTGACTGCTCAGCCGCCGCCCTGGATTCGATCGGCCCGGGTGCGCCCGCGCGCGGCGCGAAGGACGGCGGCTCGAAGGGCGGTGGCTCGAAGGGCGGTGGTGGCGCGAACGGCGACGGGGACACCGGAGCCGCCGAGGACTGGAACGGCGGCGCCGAGTCGCGCCGGCGGGGCAGTTCGCCGCCGCTGCCCGGGCTGGCCGGGATCGCCTCGAAGGGCGCCGGTGACGTCGGTGCGGGCGGGCCGCTCTGCGGTGCCATCGGGGGTGGGGTGAGCGCCGGCTCGACCGGCCAGGTACTCCTGATCGCGGGATCCCGGGTCGGCAGCGGCGCGACTCCGTCCGGCGGGACCGGCCGCGGCGGCTGGAACGACGCGGGCTGCGGTGCCTGGAAGGGATCTTGCGGCGCGAACTGGAACGGTGGCGCCTCGAACGGTGCCGCCTCGAACGGCGTCTGCGCTGGTGGTGCCGGGGTCTCCGGTGCCGGGGTCTGTGGTGCCCGGGCCTGCGGTGCCCGGGCCTGTGGTGCCTGGGCCTGTGGTGCCTGGGTCTGCGCCGCGTTGAACGGCGGCGCCTGGACCGGTGGCCGGTCGAACGGCAGCGCGCCGAACTCCG
>DATEJJ010000859.1:0-2783 GCA_035278125.1 Rugosimonospora sp. | reverse complement strand
CCCGCCGGTGGTGGCGCGGGCGCACCACGGCTCGGTGTCCAAGGAGGAGCGCAAGCACATCGAGGAGGCGCTCAAGGCCGGCGCGCTGCCGGCCGTCGTCGCTACCAGCAGCCTGGAGCTGGGCATCGACATGGGCGCGGTGGACCTGGTGGTCCAGGTGGAGGCGCCGCCCAGCGTGGCCGCCGGGCTGCAGCGCATCGGCCGGGCCGGCCACCATGTGGGCGCCGTGTCCCGCGGTGTGGTCTTCCCCAAACACCGGGGCGACCTTGTCTCCTGCGCGGTCGTGGCGCAGCGCATGGTCGAGGGCGGCATCGAGGAGCTGCGGTACCCGCGCAACCCGCTGGACGTGCTGGCCCAGCAGATCGTCGCGATGGTCGCCATGGACCCCTGGCACGTGGGCGACCTAGCCGCGCTGTGCCGCCGGTCCGCGCCCTTCGCCGAGCTGCCCGGCAGCGCGCTGGAGGCCACGCTGGACATGCTCGCGGGGCGCTACCCGTCGACCGCCTTCGCCGAGCTGCGCCCCCGGCTGGTCTGGGACCGGCACACCGACCTGCTCACCGCCCGGCCGGGCGCCCAGCGGCTGGCGGTCACCAGCGGCGGGACCATCCCCGACCGCGGGCTGTTCGGGGTGTTCCTGGCCGGCGCCGAGCGGGCCGCCCGCGTGGGCGAGCTGGACGAGGAGATGGTGTACGAGTCCCGGGTGGGCGACGTGTTCCTGCTCGGCTCCACGTCCTGGCGGATCGAGGAGATCACGCCCGACCGGGTACTGGTCAGCCCGGCGCCCGGGCAGCCGGCCCGGATGCCGTTCTGGAAGGGCGACGCGCTGGGCCGGCCGGTGGAGCTGGGCCGGGCGATCGGCGCGCGGCTGCGCGAACTCACCAGAGCCGATCCGGCCACGGCGCGCACCGCGCTGGCCGGCGGCGGGCTGGACGACTGGGCGGTGGACAACCTGCTGGCATACCTGCGCGAGCAGCGCGAGGCCACCCGGGTCACGCCGGACGACCGCACCATCGTGGTGGAGCGCTTCCGGGACGAGCTGGGCGACTGGCGGCTGGCCGTCCACTGTGTCCTCGGCGCCCGGCTCAACGGCCCGTGGGCCCTGGCCATCGGGCGCCGGCTCACCGAGCGGTACGGGGTGGACGCCCAGGTCATGCCGAGCGACGACGGCATCGTGATCCGGCTGCCGGACATGGTGGACAGCTGGTCACCGGCGCCGGGTGGGACCGCGCCCGAGGGGCAGCCGCCCGGGGCCGACCTGGTCGCGTTCGACCCCGACGAGATCGCCGCCATGGTGGAGGAGTCGGTCGGCACCTCGGCGCTGTTCGCCGCGCGGTTCCGGGAGTGTGCCGCGCGGGCGCTGCTGCTGCCCCGCCGCGACCCGAGGCGCCGCCGCCCCCTGTGGCAGCAGCGGCAGCGCTCGGCACAGCTGCTCGACGTGGCGCGGGGGTACGCGGACTTCCCGATCACCCTGGAGGCGGCCCGGGAGTGCCTGCGCGACGTGTTCGACATGCCCGCGCTGGCCGGGCTGATGCGCGACGTGGCGTCCCGCAAGGTACGCCTGGTCGAGGTGGAGACCCGGGCACCGTCCCCGTTCGCGCGCTCCCTGCTCTTCGGCTACGTGGGCGCGTTCCTGTACGAGGGCGACGCGCCGCTGGCCGAGCGGCGGGCCGCCGCGCTGGCGCTGGACGCGACCCTGCTCGCCGAGCTGCTCGGCCGGGTCGACCTGCGCGAGCTGCTCGACCCGGCGGTGGTGTCCGAGACCGAGCGCCGGTTGCAGTGGCTGACCGAGGACCGCCGGCCGCGCGACGTGGAGGACGCGGCCGAGGTGCTCCGGCTGCTCGGCGATCTGTCCACTGTGGAGGCGGCGGAGCGCGGGATCGACGAGGCGTGGCTGGTCGAGCTGGAGCGGCGGCGCCGGGTGATCCGGGTACGCATCGCGGGGCAGGAGCGCTGGCTGGGCGTGGAGGACGCGGGGCGGGTACGCGACGCGCTGGGCGTGGCGCTGCCGGTGGGGATACCGACCGCGTTCCTGGAGCCCGGGCCGGACCCGCTCGGCGACCTGGTGGCCCGGTACGCCCGGGTGCACGGACCGTTCAGCGCCGCCACCTGTGCCGCCCGCTTCGGGCTGGGCGTGTTCGTGGTGGAGCAGGCGCTGCGCCGGCTGGCCGCGGCGGGGCGCCTGGCCGGTGGCGAGTTCACCCCGGACGGGGCCGGCGCGCAGTGGTGCGACACGGAGGTGCTGCGCCTGCTGCGACGCCGCTCGCTGGCCGCGCTGCGCAAGGAGATCGAGCCGGTACCGGCCGGGGCCCTGGCCCGGTTCCTGCCCGCCTGGCAGCACATCGGCTCCCCGGCCCGCGGGGTGGCCGCGGTGGTCGCCGCGGTCGAGCAGCTGCAGGGGGTGGCGGTACCGGCGTCCGCACTGGAGCGGCTGATCCTGCCGGCCCGGGTGGCCGACTACTCCCCCGCCTACCTGGACGAGCTGTGCGCGTCGGGCGAGGTGCTGTGGGCCGGGGCCGGGGCCATCGCGGGCGGGGACGGCTGGGTCAGCCTCGCGTTCGCCGACTCGGCGCCGCTGCTGCTCGCGCCGCCCTCCGACGCGCTGGCCCTCACCCCGCTGCACGAGGCGGTACTCGCCGCGCTGGACGGCGGGCAGGCGCTGTTCCACCGCTCGCTCGCCGAGCTGGTGGCGGATCCGGCGGACCTGCCCGCGGCCATCTGGGACCTGGTGTGGGCGGGCCGGCTGGCCAACGACACGCTCGCACCGCTGCGCGCGCTGCTGTCCG
>DATEJJ010000858.1:0-16635 GCA_035278125.1 Rugosimonospora sp. | reverse complement strand
GTGGCCAGGGGCGGGGTCGAACCGCCGACCTTCCGCTTTTCAGGCGGACGCTCGTACCAACTGAGCTACCTGGCCAGGCGCGCATCTGCGGCGCTGGCGGTCCTGACGGGACTTGAACCCGCGACCTCCGCCTTGACAGGGCGGCGAGCACTCCAACTGCTCCACAGGACCTTGCCTCGGGTGGCCAGCTTACGCTAGCCACACCCGTGCCCCCAACGGGATTCGAACCCGTGCTACCGCCTTGAAAGGGCGGCGTCCTGGGCCTCTAGACGATGAGGGCAACTCCGCCATCATCGCATACCGCGCGTCTGGCGGCGAAACTCCCGTCCGGCCCCGCCGGAGGCTTGCAAAGCATACGTGATGCCAGATCGAACGCCAAACGCGGCAAACGGGCTACACCACAGGCAGTGCCACCAGTTGATACTTGCGGCGCAGGTTCGGGATGATCGTCTGGTACGCCGTGATCGTCTCGGAGCGGTCGCCGCCCCCGTCGTGGGAGAGCACGATCGAGCCGCGGTGCGCGTGGTGCAGCACGTTCTCGATGATCTCGCCGGTGCCCGGGGTGGCCCAGTCGCGCGGGTCGACGCTCCACATGAGCGGCTTCATGCCGAGGCTCTGCGCGATGGCCACGGTGTTCGGGCCGAACTCGCCGCCGGGGTTGCGGAAATACTCGATCTTCGCGTCGGGTACCACATCGTGGATGGCCTGGTTGGTGCGGACCAGTTCGTCGCGGATGCGGTCGTCGGGGCGGGTCTTGAGTTTCTCGTCGTGGTCCCAGGTGTGGTTGCACAGCGTCATGCCGTCGGCGACCATGCGCCGCACCTGTGCGGCGTAGGCGTGGACCTGGCGGCCGATCAGGCAGAAGGTCGCCTTGATGTGGTACCGGTCCAGCAGGTCGAGCATCTGATCGGTGTACGGGCCGGGTCCGTCGTCGAAGGTCAGCGCGACGCCGGCGGAGCCGGTACGCGTGATGAGGTTCATCGGGCCGTGCGGGCCGCCGCTCGGTGACGGGCTGCCGGGTCCGGTCGGGTTGGTCGAGCCGCCAGGGTTGACCGGCGGCGTATCCGGACCGGGCGAGCCGCCGCCGGCGGGTGATGACTGTGGCGTGTGTGGTGCGGCGGAGTGGGTGGCCGCGGTATTGCCACCGCCCTGGCCGGACACGGCGCCCGGGGTGCGCCAGGCGGCGACCGGTTGGCCGCTGCCCGCGGTGCAGCCGCCGATGGCGAATGCCAGGGCGGCCAGGACGAAGGCGGCATGACGCCGTGCCATGAGTACTCCGGGGCTAGTGCGGGACGCTTTACTATCGGACGCCCGCCTACGTTAGCTAAGCAACACAACGCGTTGCAGTCGCCGACCAGGTGGATGGCACGAATTAGGGGTTCTGTCACGGCGCCAGACGTACCGGCATCAGCCCTACGACACCGGAGAGCCACGGAGCGTAGGAGTCCGGCTCGTCCATCAGGTCGCGTTCCAGCCGTTCGCGCGTGACCCAGCGCACCTCGGCCACCTCGGTCGGATCGGGCCGCAGGGCAGTATCCGCCGCGACCTGGCCGAGCAGTACGTGGTCGTATTCGTGCTCGACGCGTCCGGTGGCCGGGTCTGCGGCCCGGTATACGTAAACTCCCAGTTCACGTAGTTCAACGCCGGCGATACCCAACTCTTCATCCAGGCGCCGGAGCGCGGCCCCGGCCAGCGGGGTGCCGGGCGCGGGGTGGCCGCAGCAGGTGTTGGCCCAGCGCAGGGGGAACCGCGTCTTGATGGCGGCGCGGCGCTGCAGCAGGATCTGCCCGGCGGGGTCCACCAGGAGTACCGAGAAGGCGCGGTGCAGGTGTCCCGGGTCGCGGTGTGCTTCTTCTACTGTGGACTGACCGGTGGCGGTACCGGTCGGATCGACGAGTTCGACGAGGTGTTGCTCGCGCGTCACTCGCAGACCCCGGTGATGCGCTGCGCCGCAAGCTTTCCAGAAATGAGCACCATCGGTACACCGACTCCCGGCTGGGTTCCCGATCCGACAAAGACCACATTGGACAGTACCGGGTCGAGGTTCGACGGGCGGAAGGGGCCGGTCTGGCGGAGGGTGTGCGCGGCGGAGAACGGTGTACCGGCAGAGAGCCCCATCTCGGCCCAGTCGGCGGGTGTGACCACATGGGACACTTCGATCCCGGCGCCGAAGTCGTAGTAGCCGCGCGCTTCGAGGGTGGCGGTGATTTCGCCGGCGTACTGGCGTGCCAACCGACCGCGCCAGTCCAGATCGCTGACGTCCAGGTTCGGTACCGGTGCGAGCACGTAGTAGGCTTCGCGTTTCGCGGGTGCGAGTCCCGGGTCGGTGCGGGTCGGGTTCGTCACGAGCAGGGACGGGTCGCTCATCAGCCGGCCCTCCTTGATGACCTCGTCGAAGGTGCGCCGCCACGATTGTCCAAAATGGATATTGTGGTGGGCGATCTTCGCGTACCGCTGCCTGGATCCTATGTGGAGCAACACGGCGGAGGGTGAGTGCCGCAGCCGCCGCAACCGACGCGGTACGCCCGGCAGCAGGTCGCGGTAGGCGACGGGGAGGTCGGGGTTGAGCACGACCGTGTCGGCCGGGATGCGCTCGCCCGCGTCGGTGACCACACCGGTCGCGCGTCCACTGTGGACGTCAACGAAGTCCACGGCGGTGCCGTAGCGGAACTGTACGCCGTGCTTCTCAGCCGCGAGCGCCAACGCGCGCGGTACGGCGTGGATGCCGCCCTTCGGGAACCACACACCCGCGACGGAGTCGAGGTACGTGATGACGGAGTACAGCGCGAGCGCGTCGAACGGGGAGAGCCCGGCGTACATGGCCTGGAACGCGAAGACGCGACGGGTACGCGGGTCGCGGAAGAAGTGCCGGTTCCGCGCGTACATGCGGCGGAACCCGCCGGCGGCGAGGAGCCGGAGCAGGCCCATGGTGAGCAGGTCACGCGGGCCGTCGAGGTTGCGCTCGATGAAGTCCCGGCGTTCGAGGCGCCACAGGTTCTGCGCGTAGTGGACGAAGCGCCGGTACCCTTCGGCCTCGGGCCGGCCGCACACCCGGGAGACCTCCTCGGCCATCCGCTCGGGGTCGGCGATGACGTCCAGAGTGGACCCGTCATGGAAGTGCGCCCGGTACGCCGGCTCCAGCCGGGTCAGTTCCAGCCAGTCGGACAGCTGCTCGTCCACGGCGGCGAGCGCCTCGCCGACGAGTTCGGGCATGGTCAGCACGGTCGGGCCGGTGTCGAATTCGTACCCGCCCAGCGACAGCCGCCCGGCCAGCCCGCCGGGTACCGGCTCCCGCTCGACGACGGTGACCTCGCGCCCCGCCGCGGTCAGGTGCAGTGCACACGCCAGCCCGCCGAGGCCGGCGCCCACGATGACCACGCGTTGCGTGGCTCCGGTCACGGTCCGCATCTTGGTTCCCTTCATCCGCCGTCGCCAATCATGCCCGCAATCGGCCGCCTTGGCTCTCTATCACGCTGTGTTGGCAGAGACCCGACAGTGCGTGTCCATATGAGGGGTTTTCGGGGTGACGGGTTATCCACAGCTGTGGAGAACGCGGTCCACAGCTGTGGATAGCGGCGGGTACCCGATCGGCCGGGCCGGACCTGGTCGCGGCCGCCCTGCTTGACCCGGTAGAGGGCGGCGCCGGCGCGGTCGAGGAGGGTTCCGGCGGTCGTCGGGCTTGAGGTCGGCGATGCCGATGCTCGCCGTGACGCGCAGCGGGCCGTGCATCTCGCTCATCACCACGGCGAACTCCTCACCGCCGTACCGGCAGAGGATGTCGGGGTCGCGGATGTCGCCCTGCAGCGTGGCGGCCATCCGTAGCGGGCTCACGTCCGTGGATTCCGGTCACTTTCCGGCCCGGCCTGCCGACATTGCTGGTATGGGCACCGCGGGCAGGTGCGGCCTGGTTGCCGGTCAGGCGCTGCTGACCGTCTTCGTACTGGCCGGCTGCAGCATGCTCGGCCCGTCCTCCTCGGGTACCGACGCGGGGCCCAAGCCGTCGCCGGGGCCGACCGGGTTCCTTCTGCTCATCGGCAGCCCGACCGTCTCGCCCGCACCCGCGGCACCGGCCCCGGCACCCACCACGCCGGCCGCGCCGCCGGTACCGCCGCCCGCCCCGGTCGTCACCACGACCACCCGCTCGCCCGACCCGTGTTACGGGCGGCTCTACGAGGGCAAGATGGACCGGCTCGGGGTGGCGCTCAGTCCCGGCCAGGCGGTGGTCAGCTGGCGGAACGCGGGCGACCCGACGGTCACCGTGTACCGCGTCGCGACCGTCTCCCAGAACCTGGTACCCGGCGGGAAGCCGGCCCCGGTGTGGGTCAACGTGGCACCGGGTGCCGGCTGCGGGATGATGAGCACCACCATCACCGGCCTGCGTCGCGGCGGCGATTACGTGTTCTGGCTGGACGCGGTGTTCACGCCGGGCACCCTTGTCGGTACCCCCAAGGACATCATGATCGGGAGGTCCTTCGGGGTACGCATCCCGTGACCGGTGGTCCCCTGTAACACCGGCGGGCTCGACCAGTTGTTGCCGGCGGTGCCCAGCTCCGCGTCCAGAGTGCTCTGGGCCCGGGCCATCGCCTCCGCGTACTTCGGCTCCCGCCCCGGAACGGCGGAGGGCGGGGTCGCGTACGCCGTAGCCGCGCGACCCCGCCCGTCCCCGTCAGGTGGCGATGAACTTCACCTTCAGCTGGGTGTAGTTGTCGTAGCAGTAGAGGTATGCGTTCTCCGGCGAGTAGAACGACAGCCGTTGCTGGTTGTGGTCCGACACCAGGAAGTCGCCGGCCTGGTGGAAGGTGCTCGCGCCGGACCAGCTGTAGAACCCGATGTAGTCGCTGTTGCTCACCGACATGTACCGGGACTCGTCCGGAATCTTGTAGTAGGTCTTGTCGGCGTTGACGTACGCCTCCAGCTTGAGCCGCTGCGCCTGGTCGGTCACCAGCACGGCCCAGTTGGACGAGTTGCGGCCCAGCCAGCCGATCGGTTGGTCGGGCGTCGGCGAGTTGGGGTTGAAGAGCTGGATCGCGAACGTACCTGTGCTGCTGGCTTCCGCGGGGTGCGCGGTCATGACGGCTTGCGCGGAGCCTCCGCCCATGACCGCCTCCGCCGAGCCGCTGGGAGGCGAAAGTCTAGGATCCACCGCTCTGCCTTTCTGTGAGGCGTGCACTCACCGTCCACGGTAGGCTCCGGCTGTCGCGCGCCGGTGCGGCTTCGCCCAAACTGCGGCCACTGTGCCTGTTGGGTCCCGCGACGTATTGCGGGTCAGCCGTGGACGATGCCGAGGATGGTGTCCATCGCGCGCAGCCGGTCGGCGCCGGTACCGAGGAGGGCGTCCGGCACGATCAGCTCGTCCAGCCCGATTTCGCGGTACCGGGCCACCGTCTCCGCCAGCTGCGCCGCCGAGCCGCCGATCACCGGCATCGGCAGGCCCTCGGGCAGCGGGGCGCCGACCACGGTCATCGCCTGCGCGGTACGCGCGATCGCCCGCGGCTCCCGGCCCACCTCGGCGCAGAATCCGTCCAGTACCGCCGACTTGTGCGCGATCAGGTCCGGGGTACCCCACGTGTTCCACACGTCGGCGTACTGCGCCACGATCCGCAGCATGCGCCGCTCCCCGCCGCCACCGACGAGGATCGGCAGCGGGTCCTGGATCGGCTTGGGTTCGCAGACCGCATCCGTGAGCCGGTAGTACTCCCCGTCGACGGTGGTTCGCGGCTGGCGCAGCAGGCCGTGCAGCACCTGCAGCGCCTCGGTGAAGCGGTCCAGCCGCTGCTTCACCGGCGGCAGTTCGATGCCGTACTGCTGGTGTTCGTTGACCTGCCAGCCGGCGCCGACGCCGAGCGTGAACCGGCCGCCGCTGATGTGGTCGACGGTGGCGGCCATGTTGGCGAGTACGGCCGGGTGCCGGTACGTGTTGCCGTAGACGAGCGTGCCGATGCGGACCCGCGGCACGGCCGCGCCGAGGGCGGCGACCACCGAGCCACACTCCAGGGTGGGGTGGTCCTCGCTGCGCCCGGTGCCCGCGTTGGGCATGAAGTGGTCGGCGATGTACACGCCGTCCCATCCGGTCTCCGCCGCGTGCCGGGCCACCCCGAGCACGTCGTTGTAGGGCTGCCCGGCACCGGGCCAGATCGAAAGTCGCATACCGCCACCATGCCACGCGCCCCGGCGGCGCGCGGGTCAGGGGAGCCGGCAGCGGCGCAGCCGATCCCCGGTCACCAGCCCGTGGTCAGCGGTGACGAGCCGGTCGTAGCACCGGCCGGTGTCGTCGGTACCGGTGTAATGCTCCACCGCCGAGCCGTCGGACTCGGTGACCGTACCCGCGGTGCGCGCCAGTACGCCGGTCGCCGTCACCGAGTCGTCGGTCAGCGCGAGGAGGCGCCCGCGGTCCCAGGTGGACAGCTGCCGCCCCTGCGCGACGCTGGCCCGCAGGTCGTAGTTGTTGCCGTCCACAAAGGACACGACGGTGGCGTCCACGTCGATCGGGTAGGACCAGGTGTCCCGGCGTACCGAGGCACCGCCGGTCACCGTGACCGTACCCGCGTCCCGCTGCCGTACCACCTGGTGCTTCCCGGCGTCGGAGACCCGGTCGGTGTTGGTGTACGCGCTCTGCGTGCGTACCGTCGTGGTGAGGGTGCCGTGCGGCGTGTTGACGTATCCGGAGATGGTCCACGCCCGGTCCACCCGTACGCTCACCAGCGTCGAGCCGTCCGGCTGCGGCGTCTGGATCGTGGCCACGGTCGGCGCGAGCGTGAGGCTGTCCATGGTGAGCGCACCCGTGGTGGCGGTTCCGCGTGGGTTCTCGTCCAGGAACAGCGTCGCGTCGACGAGCCAGTAGTCGTTGTCGCCGTACGGCGTCAGCGTGACCGTGTGCGGCCGGCCGTTGGACAGCAGCGCCGCGAACGGCGTCAGGTCCAGCGTGTACGGCTGTGTCACGAACGCGTCGATGGCCGGGACCGGTCGCCAGAGTGTGGGTACGATGCCGCCGGTGTAGACCACCGGATACACCTGCGCCACGCCGGCGGGCAGACCGTCCAGGGTCACCTGCACCTCGCGGTACGGGCCGCCGCCGCACAGGAAGTCGGGGTACTTCGCCGCCAGGTCGCTGGGTACCGCCGTGAACCATTGCTCGTCGCAGCCGCCGCCGCGGGCGTACACCTCCAGCCGTGCGGCGGTGATGTCCCGCGGCAGCGACATCGTGGTGGTCGCCGTGCCGCCGGGGCCCAGGGTGTAGGCGCCGTCGTTGGTCGCCGTGGGCTGCGCCAGCGAGACCACCGCGTCGGCCGTCTGTGCCGGCGGGTACCGGCGGCCCGTCCGGTAGTACGTGACGCTGAGCGTGGTGTGGAACACGCCGGTGTATGTGTTGTCGACGATGTTGCCGAGGTCGACGGTGAGCGGCTGGCTGGTGCGCAACAGTGGAATGAACTCACTGATGTCCTTGGCCACGTGCCAGGTGATGCCGGTCGGGGTGGGCTCCGGCGTGCTGCTGCGGAACACCTCGGTGTTGGCGACGAACACGTTGAGAAGGCGGTCGAACTGGCGCCCGGCCACGCTGCCCGTCCAGTCCAGCACCACCTTGGTCCACGGACCGGGGCACGCGGCCGGCGGGACGAGCGTACCCGTGAACGGGACGCCGTAGCTGTTGGCGAAGTCGTGCCGCATCGCCGTGACCGTGCAGTGTGGCGTGTCCGGAGCGCTCACCGGCGGCAGCGCGGTGATGGGGTCGGAGACCGCGGTCTCCACGAAGCCCGGCGCGGCGCCCGCCGCCGCCGGCACCGCGAGCGCGGTCACCAGTCCCACTGCCAACACTGACAACACCCGACGCATCATGGCGACATTCTCGCATCCATCGCGGCCGATGCACAGGCTCGTGACCCGAGAGCTATGTACGCCGCGTATACACCGGGTGTATGGTGGCCGCATGAGCGTCCCACTGACCCTGCTCGGCCTGCTCGAACGGGAGCCGCGCCACGGCTACGACCTGAAGCGCGACTACGACACCTACTTCGGCCGGGGCAAGCCGCTGCCGTTCGGGCAGGTGTACGCCACCCTGGGTCGGCTGGCCCGCGACGGCAAGGTGGTGATCAGCGAGGTCGGGCCGGGCGACGGGCCGGACCGCAAGCGGTACGTGATCACCGACCGGGGCGCCACCGAGGTCGACTCCTGGCTGACCGAGCCGGTCGAGCCCGAGCCGCACCTGCAGACCGTACTGTTCGCCAAGGTGGTCCTGGCGCTCATGCTGGACCGGCCGGCGGACGAGTACCTCGACCTGCAGCGGGCCGCGCACCTGCGGCGGATGCGCGAACTGACCGACGTCAAGCAGAGCGGCAGCCTGGTCGACGCGCTCCTCGCCGACCACGGGCTGTTCCACCTGGAGGCCGACCTGCGCTGGATCGAACTGACGGCGGCCCGGCTCGACTCTCTCGCGAAGCAGGTGCGGCCATGACCGTTGGCATTGTCAGGCCGGGTCCTCGCTCGCATGCATGCGAGGAAGCGGTATGAACACGCAAAACATCATCGAGGCGCGCGAGATCCTGCTCTCGTTCGGCGAGACTCCCGCACTCCGCGGGGCCAACCTCCAGGTCGCGGCGGGCGAGATCCTCGCGGTGATGGGTCCGAGCGGCTCGGGCAAGTCGACGCTGCTGCACTGCCTGGCCGGGATCCTGGTACCCGACTCGGGTGAGGTCTGGTTCGCCGGACAGCGGGTCGACCGCATGCCTGAGTCGCGGCGCAGTGGCCTGCGCCGGGAACGGTTCGGCTTCGTCTTCCAGTTCGGCCAGCTGGTACCCGAGCTGACCGCCGAGGAGAACGTCGCGCTGCCCCTGCTGCTCGACGGCGTACGCCGCGCCGAGGCGGTCCGCCGGTCACACGAGTGGCTGCACCGGCTCGGCCTGGAAGGCCTGGAGCGGCGCCGGTCTGGCGAGCTGTCCGGCGGCCAGGCGCAGCGGGTCGCGCTGGCGCGGGCGATGGTCGCGGCGCCCACCGTGCTCTTCGCCGACGAGCCGACCGGGTCCCTCGACTCGATGACCGGCGAACAGGTCATGACCCTGCTCGTCAGCACCGCCCGGGCGCAGGGCACCACCGTCATCCTGGTCACCCACGAGCCCCGGGTGGCCGCGTACGCCGACCGCGAGGTCACCGTGCGGGACGGCCGGGTCAAGTCGCTTTCCGCGCAGCGGGTGGCCCCGTGATCCGCCTCGGGCTGCGCCTCGCCGTGGCCGGTGGCCGTGAGGCGATCGTCCGCATGGTCATCATCACCGTCGCCGTGGCTCTGGGTACCGGCCTGCTGCTCGCCACCCTGGCCGGGATGAACGCCGAGAACGCGCAGAACGGCCGGTACGCGTGGCTGCAGAGCGGCAATGCCGCCTCCGCCGCGCAGACCTCATCCGGTACCGGCGATCCTGTGTGGTGGTCGGGGCGCTACGACTACTTCAACGGTCACGAGATCGGGCGCATCGACGTGGCCGCGACCGGACCGCACTCGCCGGTACCGCCCGGCCTGCCGCGCCTGCCCGGACCGGGCGAGTACTACGCCTCGCCGGCTCTGGTCACACTGCTGTCCGCCGCACCGGCCACGCAGCTCGCCGACCGGTACCCGGGGCGGCTGGTGGGCACGATCGGGCGGGCGGGCGTACCCGACCCGACCGCGCTGCTCGTCGTCGTCGGGCGCACGCCGGATCAGGTGGCGCACATACAGCAGGCACGGCGGATCACCGGATACGCCACCCGCGTGGAGGGTGGCCGGAGCGCCGGGCTCGTACTCATCCTCTCCGTGGTGGCCGCCGCGCTGTTGTTTCCGGTGCTGATTTTCATCGGTACCGCGACCCGACTGTCCACCGCGCGGCGGGAGCAGCGGTTCGCCGCGATGCGGCTGGTCGGCGCGAGTCCACGGCAGATCTCGTTCCTGGCCACCGTGGAGTCGATGGCCGCGGCCGTGACCGGTACCGCCCTCGGCTTCGCGTTGTTCTTCGCGCTGCACCGGCCGCTGAGCGCGATACCCTTCAGCGACGCGCCGTTCTACCCCAGCGACATGTCACTGAACCTGGTCGACGCCGTCCTCGTCGCGCTTGGCATCCCCCTCGGTGCGGCGGTCGCCACCGCCCTGGCGCTGCGCCGGGTACGCATCTCGCCGCTCGGGGTGACCCGACGCGTCACCCCCAAACCACCACGGGCGTACCGGCTGATCCCGCTGGCGGCCGGCGTGTGCGAGTTGGCATACTTCATCAACCGGCGACCGCAGACGAGCAACGGCCAGGCCGCCGCGTACCTGTCGGGAATCCTGTTGATGATGGCGGGTCTCATCATCGCGGGCCCGTGGCTGACCATGGTCGGCGCCCGCGTCCTGGCCAACCGCTCCCGCCGGCCCGCAACCCTCATCGCCGCCCGGCGCCTGGCCGACAACCCGAAGGCGGCTTTCCGGGCAGTCAGCGGACTCGTCCTCGCCCTGTTCGTCACCAGCGTCGCCGTCGGGGTGATCACCACGATCGTCGCGCAACGTGGCCAACACACCGCCGGTGGCGCGTCACGCAGCGCGCTGTCCGTGATGTTCTGGCCCCAGGACAATCCGGGGGCGTCGACGACGGTGGTACCCGACCGCACCCTGGCCGCTCTGCGCAGCACGTCCGGCGTGCGGGATGTGCTTGTCGTGCGAGCCAATCCGGCCCAGCGACCGGACGAACTGCCCGGGCTGATCGCGTGCGCCGACCTCGCCCGCGTATCCGATCGCGGGCGGTGCCCCGCGGGCGCCACCGTCGCCAGCGTATGGCCTGGGCTGTACCTTCCGGACGAGCTGGGCCAGGGACCCGCACCGCATCAACCCGGCGTCTGGCCCGCCGCACCCGTCTCCACCGCACAACTCCAGACCCTGCCGGTGATTTCGATCGTCGCCGACACCGACGGCTCGACCGGAGCACTGGAGCAGGCCCGTACCATCCTCGAAGTCGCCTATCCCGCGCTGCTGGACGTGCCCGCAACCGCCGACGACCAAGGGCTGCACACGGCACAGGTGCTCAGCGGTTGGCAGCAACTGGCCAATGTGGTCATTCTCGCCACCCTGCCGATCGCCGGGTGCGGCCTGGCGGTGAGTGTGGCCGGCGGCCTGAGCGAACGCAAGCGCCCGTTCAGCCTGCTGCGCCTGTCCGGCGTACCGCTGCGCCTGCTGCGCCGCGTCGTCGCGCTGGAAAGCGCCGCACCGCTGCTGATCGCCGCGGCCGTGGCGGTGGGTACCGGACTGCTCGCCGCCCACCTGTTCCTCAGATCCCAGATGCAGTACAGCCTGCGCCCGCCGGACCTGGCGTACTACCTCGTCGTTTCCGCCGGCATCGTCGTGTCGCTCGGCATCATCGGCTCGACGCTGCCGATGCTGGAACGGATCACCGGTCCAGAGACGGCACGCAACGAATGACGCCTCCCAGCCGAGTTGCGCCACGTCCTGCTCGCTCAAGCGCAGCGCGCCCGCGGCGAGGTTCTCCGCGTGAACCGGAAGGATGTTCGGGGAGCGTGCCAGCAGCCAGGCCAGGGCCACCTGCGGCACGGTCGCCCCATGGCGGGCGGCGACAGTGTCGAGGTACCGCCGTGATCGGCCGGAAACCCGACCGGGAAGAAAGGCACATACGCGATACCAGCGCCGGCGCAGGCGTCAACCGGCGGATCGTCCTCCCGCTCGGCCAGGTTGTAGAGGTTCTGGACGTCGGCGATCGGTGCGATGCCGCGCGCAGATGGCGGATCAGGCCCTCGTCGCGCAGTGCGAGCAGCGTCTCATCACGTCGAGGCGGTCGACGCCCAGCGAGCGCAGGTTGGCCTCGACCCCGCGGCGCAGGCCGTCCGGCGTGAGGCCGGTCATCTCCGCCGCGGGCAGGGCGACATCGGAGCCCTCACCGCCACCCAGATCCCACCGTTCCGCGGTCACGGTCAGCCATGATAGCCGCCGGGGATCGCCGGTAGACCCAGCTTCTGTACCGCAGTAGTCCAGTCGGTCGCCACCGCGTTCTGTACCGCCGTCACGCTCACCTTGCCGGCGCAGATGGCGTGATAGGTGTACGACTCCACCTCGTCCTTGTCGTTGTGCACGAAGCTGCTCGCCTTGTAGAACTGGAAAGTGTTCGGCTCCGGCCACAGGTTGCGCACATCGGAGGCACCGCCGGCCGCGAGGTCGACCAGGTGGTCGAGTTCGTAGTCACCGATCCGGGCGGCGGGGATCCCGTACGCGGCGAGCAACCTCCTCTTGGCCGGCTCGGTCAACGCTTCCGGCGGGCGTACCGATGAGGTGTAGCCACCCTTGCGGCATACCGTTGTCGCCGTGTCCCCGTCGGTCACGGCCGAGTCGACCGCGCCGGGCGTGCAGGTCGGATCGGGCAGCGGCTCGCCGTCGGCGGCCTGCCGGATGTGGCAGGTACCCGCGGCGGGCATCGCCCCGTCCAGGCCGGCCGAGGTCCAGCCGTGCCCGGCCGCCACGACAATGCCGGGTGCCCGGGCGGCCCCACCAGCGGCCGAACCCGGGTTGGAGCTGAGGCTGGTACAGCCGCCGGCCAGCAGCATGGTCGCGGTAAGAGCCGCAGCGCGCGTCGATCTCATGGCGCTCATTGTCCGGGTACCCGAGCGGCGCGCGCGTCAGATACCCGACGGGCGCGCCACCATGTATCCGGCCGGGTCAGGCGGTGCCGGACGGGTGCGGCGTGACGGTTGTGTGCACGCCGGCGTCGGTGGTGACTTTGAAACACACCAGGCCCTGCCCGACCTGATCGCCAACGCGGTGTGCCTGCCGGCGCCGGACAGGTCGTTGCGGCCGAGGGTGGCCAGGGTGCGCAGTTGCCCCGTACGTCGGCGGTCGTCAATTGGTCGCGGCGTCGGAACCATATCATGTGCGATCCCCGCAGGTCGAGGTGAATTGTTGTCGCGTTTGGGCTGTGGCCTGCGGTTCTGTCGCAGAAAGTAGGACGTAATAGCTGCCTGTCCGCGCCCAAGGTAGCCTTACAGCCGCGGGCCGCTAGCTCAATGGCAGAGCTGTGGACTTTTAATCCATAGGTTCGGGGTTCGAGTCCCCGGCGGCCCACGCTGACCTGCGGAAATGCGCCGGATTCGATGATTCATGGCGCGGTGGGTCCGGTGTGATCACGGTCCCGTCGGATCGTGATCGGGCTGTTCGCCCGGGTGCTCGTTGACTGTGTTTGCTGGCCCTTCCCTTCCCGCGATGCCTGCCGGTCTGGTGATGGGTCTGGTAGCGGATACGGGGAGTTTGATCTGCCGCGTCGGGGTGGACACGGCGGCGGCGTTCAGGCCGCACGGCGGGCGCGTCGGCGGGCCAGCGAGGAATGTGGCGGGGTCCGACGCCAGACCGTCCACCCCCGGGGCGCGTCGCCCAGCGGCGGCGCGTCGACGGGGATCCTGGCGCACCGAGGATCGGTGGCGGACGAGGTGCTCGACAAGGCGACCGGCGTGGTGGAGGACACGATCGAGACCGTCAAGGATTCGTGGCGTCGCGCGTATTGGGGCGTCCCTTGTGGGGTGGCCGGCTGAGGCAAGTCAGCCCGATTTGACCCGTACCGGCAGACGCTACGCAACCTGCGCGGGGTCGGCCGCACACCACCGGCCGAATCGTCAAACCTGAAAGTCTTCACCCGTTCCACGTGAGAAGGGTGGGGAATCTGAAGGTCCATAGTGGACCCGGTCGAGCGGGCGTTCGTGCTGCTTGCCGTCCGACCGGTGATCGGCCACCACGTAGCCGGGCCGGGCCGGGACCGCGCCGGCGGTCTGCTCGCTGCCCGTGGGCAGGCGGCGGGGCGCGGCAGCGGGTAGACTGACACCGTGCCCGCGTCCGTGGCGGGCTGCATTCACGTCCCACGCCGCATGCCGCGGCCGAAACGGTCAGCGCTGGGCGGGACGTTTCCTTCGACGTTCGGAGCCTTCATGGCGGCACGCCGCCCGCACCAAACCCCGTCCTCCCACCCCCTGACCTTCGCCGAGCTCGGCGTGTCCGACGTGCTCACCCGCGCTCTGGCCGCGACCGGGGTGCACCGGCCGTTCCCGATCCAGGCCGCGACCCTCCCCGACGCGCTGGCCGGGCGCGACGTGCTGGGCCGGGGCCGCACCGGTTCGGGCAAGACCTACGCCTTCGTCCTGGCGGTCCTGACCCGCCTGGCCACCAGCGGCACGCCAAGGCGCGCGGGGCGTCCACGGGCGCTGATCCTGGCCCCCACCCGTGAGCTGGCCACCCAGATTGACGCCGTGATGGCGCCGCTGGCACAGGCACTGTCGCTGCGTACGATGACGATCTTCGGCGGTGTCGCCGCCCGCCCCCAGATCGCCGCGCTGAGCGCTGGGGTCGACGTCCTGGTGGCCTGTCCGGGCCGGCTCGCCGACCACGTCGAGGCCGGCCACGCGCATCTGGACGCCGTCGAGATCACCGTCCTTGACGAGGCCGACCACATGGCCGACCTCGGCTTCCTGCCCACCGTACGGCGGCTACTCGAACAGACCCCGCGCGGCGGGCAGCGGCTGCTGTTCTCCGCCACCCTCGATGCCGGCGTCGATGTCCTGGTACGCCGGTTCCTCACCGACCCGGCTGTGCACAGCGTCGACACGCCCCTGACCCCGGTCACCGCGATGCGCCACCACGTGCTGCACGTCCATGCGGACGACCGGTTCGCCGTACTGGTCGAGCTGACCGGGGCGCCGGGCCGTACCGTCGTGTTCACCCGCACCAAGCGCGGTGCGAGGACGCTGACCCGCAGGCTGGTCGCCGCCGGTGTCTCCGCGGTGGAACTGCACGGCAACCTGGCCCAGACGGCGCGTACCCGCAACCTGCGGGCGTTCTCCGACGGGCAGGTACACACGCTGGTCGCCACGGACATCGCCGCGCGCGGCATCCACGTCGACGACGTGGCCCTGGTCGTGCACGCCGACCCACCCGTGGAGCACAAGGTGTACCTGCACCGCTCCGGCCGCACCGCCCGGGCCGGCGCCACCGGCACCGTCGTCACCCTGATGACCGACGCGCAGGCGCCCGAGGTACGGGAACTGACCCGCAAGGCGGGCATCGCCGCGACCACCACCCGGCTACGCCCCGGACACGCGCTGCTGCGCGAACTCGCCCCGGGACCCCGAACGCCGAACCCGCAGCCGATGCCGCAACCCACCAACCCCCGGCACGAGGAACGGCCCGCCCGCGCCGGCGGCCAGGGACGCCGCAGCAGACAGTCGTCGGCCGAACCGACACGGACCCCGCCCGCCCCATCCGGCGCGGCAGCCTTCTCCACCCGGGCCCGCCCAGGCGCGCGCCGGGGCAGACGTTGAACCGCCACCCGGCCGGCCCGAGCAACCGAACCCGTCCATAGGCCCCGGCACCGTGGTCGGTGACGGATGACCGTGTGTACCGCCCCGGCCGGGGAGCCGCTGCCGCTGCTCACCATCGATCAGGTGGCCCGGTGGCTGCACAGAGTCCAAAGGCCACCCTGTACGCTTGGCACGCCCGCCGGCCATCCTCGTGGGTGCCACCCTGCGGTACCGGTGCGATGACGTCGAACGATGGCTCGACTCCCACACTGACCTGCGCGCGGAGTCGGCCCGTCGTGACGCCGGCCGGATCGCGGCACCCGGCTGGCCGGACGCGGACACCGGCGAAATCACCCCATCGATGTCGATCCGGAGGCTCGGCGAGGTGTGGATCGATGAGATCACACGGGAGGGGCCGGGTCACGGCGCAGACGATCGGCTACTACCAGCGCATCCTGCGCACCTCCTGTCGTGCCCGCCATCGGTGACCGGCCCACTGGAGCGACCGGTTCCTCAAGGACGTTGCCGCGCGCCGCCCGGTCCAGGCCCGAACCGCGAAGGTGATCCTCGGCAGGGTGCTGGCCATGGCCGTCCGGCACGAGGCCCTGCCGGGTGACCCGGTACGCGACACCGAAAGCATTCACCATCGCCGATCTGGACGCGGTACCGGCGGCGATCCGCGCGTGGCAGGCCCCAAACCGCGGGCAGGCCCGGTGCCGCTGTCAGTGGGTCAAGGGTGCTTCGGCGTTCTCGGACAGCAGGCGTTGGCGTACGAGGTGGCGGCCGAGGTCGGTGAGGTTGATGGTGAGGCCGGGTTGTGGGTGCAGTGCCCATGCGGTCGTGCCCAGCAGGGCGGCGGTGTGGGCGTGTCGCGGGTCGGGTGTGATGGTGGTGCCGGTGACGGTGACCGCTCCGTGGTGGGTGAGGTCGGCCAGGGTCTGCCGCACGGTGCCGGCGGCCAGGGCGGCGAACAGCTCAGGCTCGCGGCGTGGCAGCCGCTGGGCGTACTCGTGCAGAAGTTGCTTGGTCACCGCGTCCAGGTCGGCGGGTCCGGTTGTTGCGGTGGCGGCGTAGAGCAGGCCGAGGAATCGTGGCGCCCACGGCTGTAGCCAGCCGCGCAGGGGTGCGCGTTCCTTCGATGCCGGGGCCGGATCGGGTGGGTGTATCAGCGCGTCGGCCAGTTCGCACCACAGGTCGAGGGTCTGCTGCGGGTCGCCTGTACCGGAGAGTGCGGCGTTGACAAGCTGCGCCGCGCCGCCCGGGACGGCGCGGGTGCGGCGCCGTTGGATGATGTCGAACTCGACGGCGAGGCGCCACAGCCGGGTCACCGCGACTGGCTCGCCACGCTGTGTCGCGTCGGTG
>DATEJJ010000857.1:0-3541 GCA_035278125.1 Rugosimonospora sp. | reverse complement strand
GCCCGGGTCCTGGCGCAGGATCGCGGCCTCCAGGTCGCGCAGCGCCGGGCCGGGGTCGATGCCCAGCTCCTCGGCCAGCGTGTGCCGCAGCCGCTGGTACGCGGCGAGCGCCTCGGCCTGCCGGCCACTGTGGTACAGCGCGCGCATCAGCAGCCCGGCGATCTGCTCCTGCAGCGGGTGCGCCCGGGCGAGCGCCTCCAGCTCCGGCACTACCGCCGCGGCCCGGCCCAGGTCCAGGTGCCGCTCGATGAGCGCCTGCCGGGCGCGCAGCAGCAGCCCCTCCAGCTGCCGGGCCGGGTCGTCGAACCAGGGCAGCTCGGCCAGCTCCGCCAGCGGCGACCCGCGCCAGAGCGCCACGGCCGCCTGCAGCTGGCGCACGCCGTCCTCGGGGTCGGCGGCCGACATGCCGTCCCGGATCAGGTGCTCCGCCGCCTGGACGTCGGTGGCGTCGCCGGGCAGGTCGAGCAGGTAGCCCGGCGGGCGGGAGACGACCGCCGACCGGGCACCCAGCACGCTGCGCAGGTGCGAGATCTGCCGCTGCAGCCCGTTGGCCACGGCGGTCGGCGCCGACTCGCCCCAGACGATGTCGACGAGCTGCGCGGCGCCCACCATCCGGCCGGCGCGCAGCGCGAGCGCGGCGAGCAACGCCTTGCGGCGCAGGCCGCTGACCGCGCGCGGAACGCCGTCGACCACCACGTCGATCGGCCCGAGCAGCCGAACCCGCACCGTCGCCATGCCGGCCTGAACCTCCCGCGCCTCCCCAGACCCCTCATACGGTACCCGGAGCCGCTCGCGGTCCACACTGGACAGTCTGCGCTCAGCAGAAATGACGTCCGGGGACCGACCGGTGCGGAGTAGGGTGCGGTGGGCGTGCGGCAACGGGAGGTGGAGTGGCTCTGGCCGGGTCGCGGCGGCTGCGGGCGGTGCGGCTGCTGATCGAGGCGTCACCGGCGCTGGCGGTCGCGGGCACCCTCTACGCGGTGTTCATGCTGCGCGGCCCGGTGCAGGACGCGCTGGGCGCGGTGGTCCGGGCCCGGCTCACGGTAACGCATGCAGCAGCGGCTGATCGGCGCCGTCTCCGGGCCACCGGGCATCGCGCACCTGGAGGATCCGGAGGTGCTGGACCGGCTCGCCTCGGCACAGGGCGATCCGCGCGGATAGCCACCTACCGGGCCGCTGGTGAGCCGCTGCGGCGCAGCTGCCCCGGCAGCGGATCCGGTCGAACAGGTGGCGTTCCGCTACCCGGGCGGGGACAAGGATGTGCTGCACGGGCTGGACCTGGAGCTGCGCGCGGGCGAGTCGCTGGCCCTGGTGGGGCTTCAACGGCGCGGGCAAGACCACGCTCGTGACGCTGCTGGCCGGGCTGCCGGCCGGGTGGGACACGGTGCTGTCGCCGCAGTACGAGGGGGGCAGCGCCCTGTCCGGCGGGCAGTGGCAGCGGGTCGCGCCGACCTCATCGTGGTGCTGGACGCGGGCCGCGTGGTGGAGCTGGGCTCGCACGAGGCGCTGCTGGCCTCCGGCGGGCTGTACGCGAACCTATTCCAGCTCCAGGCCCGGTCCCACCGCGCCGCCTAGCTTCAGGTTGTACACGCGCGCCGCGTTGCCGGCCAGCACCAGCGCGGCGGTCTGTTCGTCCGGGCACAGCGCGGCTACCGCGCGGGCGTTGCGGGCGATCCCGGGTACGCCGGGCCAGTCGGTGCCGAAGATGAACCGGCGGGTCAGCCGGCCCCAGTTGTGCCGGGAGTAGTACTCGCGCAGCCGGGACGGCGGCAGGCCGGACAGCTCGATCCAGACCCGCTCGTTGGACAGCGCCAGGAACGCCGCCGCGTCGTACCACCAGCCGCGCCCGCCGTGCGCCAGTACCACGTCCAGCCGGCGGAAGTCCCGTAGCACGTCGTCCAGCAGGATCGGGTCGGCAAACTTGTTGGAGGAGCCGGGGAAGCTACTCGTTCCACAGTGGACGACGAGCGGGATGCCCGCGGACTGGCACACCTCGTACGCCGGGTACAGCCACCGGCTGTCCGGCGCCACCCCGGCGTGTACCGGGTGCACCTTGCAGGCCACCGCGCCCAGGTCGAGCTGGCGCCGCAGCTCCTCGTCCACCGGGTAGTGCAGGTGCGGGTTGATGTTCGCGATCAGCTTGATCCGGTCCGGGTTGTACCCGGTCAGCGGCAGCACGTCCTCGGCCGGCTGGATGCCGGTGGTCTTCGGGCTGTACTCGCACAGCACCAGCCCGACATCCACCCCCTGCTCCGCCAGGTGGGCGTCGAACCGGTCCGGCCGCACGGTGCCGGCGCTGTCGTAGACGCGGTCGAGCACGGTGGGGTCGCCGAAGTCGTCCGCCCACTGCCGCCAGGCCGGCTTGAGCGTGGGCAGCCGGGCCGCGTGCAGGTGCACGTCGACGAGGAACCGGCCGTCGAGCATCAGACGCGCAGCAGCGTCTCGGCGGTCGCCCGCAGTTCGACCCGGCGTACCTTGCCGGTCGCGGTGGTGGGGTATCCGTCCACGAACACGACTCTACGCGGGCGCTTGAAGGACTCGATGCCCTCCCGGCAGAACGTGATGAGCTCGTCCTCGTTGACCTGCTGGCCGGTCTTCAGCACCACGAAGGCGACGGTCTTGTCCAGCCCGTCGCGGTCGGGCGCGCCCACCACCACCGCCTGCGCCACGGCCGCGTGCGCGAGCAGCCGGTTCTCCACTTCGGACGGTGCCACCCACATGCCGCTCACCTTGAGGACGTCGTCGGTACGGCCGAGGCAGGTGTAGTACCCGTCGGCACCGCGGATGTACGTGTCGCCGGTACGCAGCCACTCGCCCTGGAACACCTGGCGGGAGGCGGCGTACCGGGCCCAGTACCCGGTGGCGGTGGAGTCCCCGCGCACGTACAGGGTGCCGGGCGTACCCGGAGCCACGTCGTGCCCGTGCTCGTCCAGGATGCGCAGGTCGTACCCGGGTACCGCGACGCCGGTGCTGCCCGGCCGTACCGCACCCGGCCGGTTGGACAGGAAGATGTGCAGCATCTCGGTCATGCCGATGCCGTCGATGATGTCGACACCGAAGTGGGCCGTCCACCGCTGGTACAGCTCGGCGGGCAGCGGCTCACCCGCGGAGGCGGCCAACCGTACCCCGGCAAGCGCCCCGGCGGGCAGCTCGGCGCGCAGCATGTTGGCGAAGAAGGTGGGCCCGGCGAAGAACAGGGTGGCACCGTACCGCCGCGCCCGCTCGGCGAGACTGTCCGGTTTGGACGGTGCCGGCTCCAGGATCGCGCACGCACCGACCGAGAGCGGGAACAGCAGGGAGTTGCCCAGCCCGTACGCGAAGAATGCCTTGGCCGCCGACAGGCACCGGTCGTCGGGGCGGATGCCCAGCACCTGGGTGCCGTAGGTCTCGCACACCACGCGGATGGCGCCGTGCCGGTGCATCGCGCCCTTCGGCTTGCCCGTGGTGCCCGACGTGTAGAGCCAGAAGGCCGGCGAGTCCGCGCCGGTCGGGTACACGTCCCCGTCGGGTTCGCCGGCCGCGAGCGCCGCGACGTCGGCCG
>DATEJJ010000856.1:0-6867 GCA_035278125.1 Rugosimonospora sp. | reverse complement strand
GACGTCCCGCCGGCGGCGGCGTGCAGCGCCGTCTCGCCGGTCGACCCCCGACCACGCACGTAGGCCGCGATCGCCTCGCGCAGCGGCTGCAACGGAACCGCGTCGGCCCGGAATCCGCCGTGCAGCACCGCGGCACCGCCGGCCCGCAGCGTCGCGGCCAACTCCCGGACCAGCCGGCTCTTGCCGACCCCGGGCGGGCCGCTGAGCACCACCATGCCGCCGCGCCCGGCCTGGGCCTCGCTCCAGTGGCTCAACAGATCGGCCAGTTCGCTCGACCGCCCGACAAGCGCGGTGTCGGTACCGGTGGACCGGCCGGCGTCGAGCGGGAACGGCCACGGCCCGCCGACCCGGCCCAGGTCGTCAACCAGGCCGGCGGCGTGCTGGTAGCGGTCGTCCGGGTCCTTGTGCAGCAGCTTGGCGACGATCGCGGCGAGCGCGGGCGGGCAGTCCGGCCGCAGGCTCGCCACCGCCGGCGCCGGGGTCGACAGGTGACGGTGGATGAGCTCGCCGGCGTCTGCACCGGTGAACGGAAGCTCGCCGGTGAGGCACTCGAACAGCACAATTCCCAGCGCGTAGAGATCGGCGCGCCCGTCGACCGCCCGCCGCAGCGTGCCCACCTGCTCCGGTGCGCTGTAGGCGAACGTGCCGACCGCGGTGTCCGTGACGTCCCGGCCGGTGCGGCCGGCCAGGCCGAAGTCGATGAGGCAGGCACTGCTGTCCGGCCTGATCATGATGTTCTGCGGTTTGACATCACGATGTACCACGCCGGCCCGGTGCGCGGCGTCCAGCGCGACCGCGACCTGTCGACCCAGCTCGACCGCCCGGTCGACGTCCAGCCGACCCCCGGCGATCGTGTCGGCCAGTGACCGGCCGGTGACCAGGTCCATGATCAGATACGGTCGGCCGCCGACCTCGCCAACCTCGTAGATGCGCGCGACGCTCGCCGCATCCAGACACGCCAGCAGCGCGGCCTCGCGGCGGAAACCGGCCGCCCCCTCCACGTCGTTGGCGGAGATCATCACCTTGACGGCGTAGTCCCGCCCGTCCCGCCGCCCCCGATAGACAACCGACTGCGCGCCACGCCCCAACTCGCCCACCAGTTCGATGCCGGCGACCTCATCCATGCCAACCCCCTGGGGGAACATCGGCATATCCGGCACCGGATTCAGGATTGCCGCGCGGGATCGGGCCGAGCGACACGGACAGCGTCCGGATCAGAGCAGCACCCACCGCTGCATGGGGGCCGCCGTGGCAGGTGTACTGCTGGACGTTGACGCCATTGCCGGTCTGCCGACTTATCCCGTCGGCCGGACTGGACGTCCACACCTGCCGCGCGCGGGACTGTCCGGCGAACCCGCTGCTGGTGTACCTGTCCGACGCCGCCTCCACGGCCCAAGACGACCGCGTCTACGCCGAGGACCCGGTCACCGGCGTGCGACGGAACCTGACCCTGGAGGAGTCGCATGCCTTCTGGGCCTGGGCCACCGTCGAAGTGCTGCGCCATACCGGCGGGGGCCTCACCGACATGCTGCCCGGTGTGCCGCTGCCGGTGTGGATAGCCGAGCAGCAGGTCCCCGCCTAACCCCGCCACCCGCACCCGCGCATCCACGTCGACCACCTCCGCCTCGCCACGGCCGCCAAACGACGCCGGAGAAGGATCGGGGACGTCACCCACCACCGGACCCGACAGCGGATCGGTGGCACTCTGGGAGATAGTACCGGCTGCGGGCATGGCGTCACGATGCCCGGCGCGATGCCCGCTTGGACAGTATCCGTGCCGCTCAACGGCACATCCGCAATCCGTCCAGCGCTGACGTTCCGGCGTGCGGCACAGTCGATGGCGTTCGAGGCTCGAACCGGGTGTTCTCGGTGCGTGACCGATTTCCAGGCCGATCTGGCCGCCCTCCTCAGCCGCGCCGAGCGCGACCGCGTCCCGGTGCCGCCGCTGACCGCGCACGCCGACCTGGACAGCGCCGATGCCTACGGGATCCAGGCGATCAACACGTCTCGCCGGCTGGCCGCGGGCGAGCGGATCGCTGGGCACAAGGTCGGGCTCACGTCCCGGGCCATGCAGCAGCAGCTCGGCGTGGACGAGCCGGACTTCGGGGTCATCCTCGAAGCGATGTTGATCGCGGATGGCGGCCCGCTGGACCTGGACGAGCTGATCGCGCCCCGGATCGAGGCCGAGATCGCCTTCCGGCTCGGCGCCGACCTGGAGGGTGCTGTCACCGACGACCAGGTACGCACCGCGGTCGCGGAAGTGTTCCTGGCGCTCGAGGTGATCGACAGCCGGATCGCCGACTGGAAGATCACCCTGCCGGACACCGTCGCCGACAACGCGTCCTCGGCCCGGATGGTCGCCGGCCGCCCGATCCGTGCCACCCCCGAGCTGCTGGCAGCCTTGCCCGAGATCGCCGTGTCACTGTCTGAAGACGGCCACACGGTCGCCGCCGGAACCGGCGCCGCCGTGCTCGGCGATCCGATCCGCGCCGTCACCTGGCTGGTCCGGCGGCTGGCCGGCTTCGGCGGGTCGCTACGCGCCGGTGACCTCGTCCTCGCCGGCGCCGTACACGCGTCGGCACCGCTGACCCGCGGCACCCGGGTCGCCGCCCAGGCGACCGGTTTCTCCACGGTGGAGGTTCGAGTCCGATGACACTGCACCGGCCGGCGGCACTCACGCCGAGCCTGGACGTCGCTGGGCTTGTCGACGCCGACGGCGGCCGACTCGACCGCGTCGTCTTCACCGACGAGGCGCTCTACCGGCAGGAGTCGCCGGGTGTTCGCGCCCAGCTGGCTGTTTCTGGCACACACGGACCAGTTCAAGAAGTCCGGCGACTTCTTCTCGACGTACGTGGGCGAGGACCCGGTCATCGTCGTGGGCAAGGACCGGAAGATCCGCGCCTTCCTGAACTCGTGCCAGCACCGCGGCGCCCGCGTCGGCACGACCAGGAATTTCACGTGCACTCATCACGGCTGGTCCTACGACCTCGCCGGCGGCCTGATCAGCGTCCCCAACGAGGCCGGCTACCCGCCCCATTTCGACAGGTCGGACTGGGGCCTGGTCGAGGTCGCCCAGATCGACAGCTACCACGGACTGATCTTCGGGACCTGGAACCCGCAGGCTCCGCCGCTGAAGGAAGCGCTCGGCGAGATGGTCTGGTACATGGACGCGATGCTCGACCACGACGAGCAGGGCACCGAGGTCGTCAGCGGCGTCCACAATGGGTCCTCGAAGGCAACTGGAAACTGGCCGCCGAGCAGTTCGCCACCGACTGGTACCACGTCGACATGAGCCACGCCTCGGCGCGCAACGCCTCCGGCAAGCTGGACAAAGTGGCCGTGCGCCGGCTGGCCGGCTCATGACGGCCGGCCGTGCGTACCAGCTCGGGCGATGCGCGCCGGGTCGGCTGCATGACGCCTACCCGGCGGGCGAGCACGACATCGAGATCCGGCTGCCCGGCGGCGCCGACATGGAGCTGTTGCGCCGCCTGTCGGCCGCAATCGAGACGGACAGCCCGCGCTGCCGACGCATCGTCTACGCCGCCCCCGAGGGGGATCTCGCGGATATCGCCGCCGCCGAGGCCGCCGACTTCCGGTATGTCGTCGACGTCGACGTGCCCGGCGCCTCGCTCAGCTTGCTTGTCGCTGAACCGGGCTGGGTGACCCAGATCGGCACCGTCGACGTCCCCACCGTTCCTTCCGCTCCGAGGAGATGACCATGGTCTTGCGCTGCGCGGTCGTCGGATCCGGCAACATCGGCTCCGATCTGATGATCAAGATGACCCGCTCCACGACGCTCGAGCCGCGGCTGCTGGTCGGCATCGATCCCGCTTCAGACGGCTTGCGCCGCGCCCGCGACCTCGGCATCGAAGCTACCGCGAACGGGGTGGACGAACTGATCGCCCGCTCCGGCGAATTCGACCTGGTCTTCGAGGCCACCTCGGCCGCCGCCCACGCTGCCAACGCGCCGCGCTACCGAGATGCCGGACTGACGGCCCTCGACCTGACCCCGGCCGCTGTCGGCCCATACGTGGTGCCCGCGGTCAACCTCGACCAGGTCCGCGCCGAACCGAACCTCAACATGGTCACCTGCGGCGGCCAGGCCACCGTCCCGATCGTCGCCGCCATCTCGGCCGTCGCGCCGGTCAGCTACGCCGAGATCGTCGCCACCATCTCCTCGCGCGCCGCCGGGCCGGGCACCCGGGCCAACATCGACGAGTTCACCGAGACCACCGCCGACGCGCTGGAACAGGTGGGCGGCGCCGCCCGGGGCAAGGCGATCATCATCCTCAACCCGGCCAAGCCACCGATCATCATGCGAAATACCGTCTTCGCGGCCGTGGACGCGTCCGCGGACCCGGCCGAATTGGTCGCTTCGATCGAGAAGATGGCCGAGGTCGTGCGCTCGTATGTGCCCGGCTACCGGCTCAGCGCCCCGGTCCAGGTCGACCCCGGCGCCGGCCCGGAGGGCGCCACCAAAGTCAGCGCGTTCATACAGGTCGTCGGCGCCGGCGACTACCTGCCCGAATACGCCGGCAACCTGGACATCATCACCGCCGCCGCGATTGCCACGGCCGAGCGCCTCACCACCCTGGAGAACGCATGAACAGCCCTGTGATCGGCGGCGGCCCCGGCCCGCTCGCCGGGCGTACGGTCGAAATCTGCGACACCACCCTGCGCGACGGCTCGCACTCGATGGCCCACCAGTTCACCACCGCCAACGTCGAAGAGATCACCGCGGGGTTGGACGCCGCGGGCGTGGACGTGATCGAGGTGACCCACGGCGACGGGCTGGGCGGGTCGTCGTTCAACTACGGCTTCGGCCGATGCGACGACCTCGACCTGCTCGGCGCCGCCCGTAGGAACGTCACCCGGGCCAAGCTGGCCGCGCTGCTGCTGCCCGGCATCGGCATCATCCACCACCTCCAGCAAGCAGCTGACACCGGGATCGACGTCGTGCGGGTGGCCACCCACTGCACCGAGGCCGACATCGCCATCCAGCACCTGCAGGCCGCGAAGAGGCTGGATCTGGAGGCCGTCGGGTTCCTGATGATGTCGCATATGGCCAGCCCGGTCGATCTCGGCAAGCAGGCCGTGATCATGCGCGATGCGGGCGCCGACACCGTTTACGTCGTCGACTCGGCGGGCGCCTTGCTGCCCCACCAGGTCGTCGCGCGGGTCGAGGCACTGCGGGACGCGCTCGGCGACGACACCCGGATCGGTATGCACGCCCACAACAACCTCGGCTGCGGTGTCGCGAACGCCCTGGCCGCGGCAGCTGCGGGCGCCTCGATCCTGGACGGTTCTTGCCACGGGCTGGGCGCCGGAGCCGGGAACGCCGCCACCGAGGTCCTGGTCGCCGCGCTCGACCGCACCGAGGCGACCACCAGCGTCGACACGCTCGGCCTGATCGACGTGGCCGAGGACGTCGTGGCCCGCGTCTGCGAAGGACACCTGCCCAGCCTCGATCGGGGCAGCCTGCTGCTCGGATACGCCGGCATCTACAGCTCGTTCCTGCTGCACGGCCGCCGCGCCGCCGCCAAGTACGGCGTCCCCGAAGCGGAGATTTTCTTGGAGCTCGGGCGTCGCCGGGTTGTCGGCGGCCAGGAAGACATGATCATCGACGTGGCGATCGAGCTCGCGAAGCGCGGGCTGATTCGCCTCAACGCTTGTCGCGCTCGGTTCGCCTCAGCGCGTGCCGCTGGCAAGTAGCCCGGCGACACGTGCCGGAGCTGCTCCTATCCCCGCATGCCGCACGGCGCGCGTCGCGGCCATACCGACACGACGTAGGGCGTCGGCATGCGACGCAGGAACGAACCGGGCGGTCGGGCCGGAGATCGACAATGCGGCGACAGGTTTACCCCCAGGCCCGAAGATCGGCACCGCCACGCAGGTCAGGCCGACCCATGCCTCCTGCCGGTCGAAGGCGACGCCGCCTTGGCGCACGATCGCGAGCTCGGCGCGTAGCCGCACGGGATCGATCAGCGACGAGGCGGTGAGCGCCCGCAGCGGCGCGGTAAGCGCCTTCTCGCTCAGCGCGGCGTCGTACGCCAGCATCGCCTTGCCGACCGCCGTGCAGTGGGCCGGAACCCGGGCACCGACCCGGGACGGTGACGGCACCGGATGATGGCCGTAGAGCTTGGCCAGATACATGACGTCGACGCCCTCGGGCGAGGCGAGGTGCACGGTCTCGTGGGTCAGCTCGTAGACGTCGGCGAGGAACGGGGTCAGGGCCTCGCGGAGCCGGTCGGCCTCCTCGGAGCGAGCCTGGATGCCCAGATCGATCAGCCGCTGGCCGAGCCGGTAGTCGGTGCCGACCCGCTCCACCACGCCGCTGCGCTCCAACATCCCGAGCAGCCGGTAGGCCGTCGATTTGCTCAGCTCGGCGCGGCGGGCCAGCTCGCTGACCCCGACACCGGTGGTCGCCCGGTTGGCGAACGAGGACAGCAGGCTGATCGCCTTCTCCACGGCGGCGCGGTCGTCACGGCCGTGCTCCGATCCCAGAGTGTCCATGAGCGCCTCACGTTCCATCGGGTCGTCTTGGTGACACATCCTCGTAACGCCGCCACGGGTTCGTCAAGGTTGACGGTGGGTCAATTGTCAGTGACACGCTAGTGTCCTGAGTTGCTGGAGAGTTGATTAATTCTGGTGCAGTACGCGGCGAGGCTGTCGAGAATCTCATCGGCGGTCTTGACCCTGATTCTTCGCGGGGTTGATCTTGGGTGCCGTCTGACCGGGCGGCATCGTCAGTAGTGGATGTATGCCTGGTGTTGGGTGTGGTGAGTGGCCGGCTGTCGCGCCGGTGGGCGTGGTCTCCTGGGGTTCCTCCTGTCGTCGGGGCGGGGATGGTGGTTCAGGTCGCTGGTA
>DATEJJ010000855.1:0-13128 GCA_035278125.1 Rugosimonospora sp. | reverse complement strand
GTTCGCGGCCTTCCCGTCCTTAGCCTTCCCGTTCGCGGCCTTTTCCTGCGCGGCCTTTTCCTGCGCGGCCTTTTCATGCGCGGCCTTCTCCGTCGCGGCCTTGGCCTTGGTCTGCTTGTCCTCGGCGGCCCTCTGCTTGGCGGCCTGTTTCCTGGCGACCTTCGCCTCGACGGGCTGCTCCGGCGGCGGCGGCGGCTCGGCCGTGGGGGCGGGCTCGGCGGCGGCGTGGACGACCGGCTCCAGCAGGATCCGGGCGGCGGCCGCGGTGAGCCGGTCCTCCGGGCAGCGCTGCAGCAGCCCGTTGATGACCTCCGCGAGCGCACCGGACTGCCGCTGCGGGTCGGGGGCCCCGGTGGCCACCGCGGTCAGCAGCGCCGCGCCACCGAACCGGCTGAACGGCGTGCGCCCCTCCACCAGCCAGTACAGCGTGGCGCCCAGCGACCACAGGTCGGTCTCCACTGTGGACACACCGCTGCGTACCCGCTCCGGCGCGAGGTAGTGCGGCGAGCCGATCACCACCTCGTCCGGCGTATCCTGCCAGCCGAGGTGGGTCGGGTCGAACGCGGCCACGCTGAAGTCGCCGAGCAGCACCCGGCCGTCGTCGGCCAGCAGCACGTTGTGCGGCTTCACGTCCCGGTGCAGCACGCCGGCCTGGTGCGCGGCGTCCAGCCCGTCGAGCACGGCCAGGCCGATCCGCGCGGCGGCGGGCGGCGCGAACGGCCCGTCCCGCTGCACCGCGATGTCCAGCGAGCGGCCCACCACCAGCTCCATCACGATCCACGGCAGGCCGTCGGCGAACAGCACGTCGTACACGCGCACCACGTTGGGGTGGGTCAACCGGGCCGAGGTGCGCGCCTCGCGTACCGTGCGCGCCCACACGTCGGCGTGCGCCGGCGGTACGCCCGTGATCGCCACGATCTGTTTCATCGCCACATCGCGGGCGAGGATCTCGTCCCGGGCCTGCCAGACCGAGCCCATGCCACCGGCACCGACCGGCCGCACCAGCCGGAAGCGGCCGGCCACGATCTCACCCACGACCGCCATCGCGGCCACCCCACCCCGCGTCGCGCTACCCTCTCGCACCGATACACGCGCGTCAACGTGGTGGCAGTTCACGCGGTGGCCGTTCGGGTACGCATGGCTGCCCGAACGGCCACCTCAGGTCAGGACGGCGCCCAGGGCCCATCGACGAAGGTACCGGTGGCGCTGAACGGGTACGCGTTGGGTACGCAGCCGCCCAGCGAGATGGTCTGCGTCTGCATCACCGGTGCGGGCTGCCCCGCGCCGGGGCAGAGCATGTGGGCGAAGCCGAGCAGGTGGCCCATCTCGTGGTTGATGACCATGTGCCGGTACCCGGTGAGGTCGATCGCGAAGCCGGGCGCGCCCTTGAGCCAGCGCCGCAGGTTGATCAGGATCGTGGTGCCGTACCGGCACGAGTACACGCCCTGGGTCTGCAGGCCCACCGCACCGCAGAGCTTGTCCACAGTGTCCGGTGTGGCCAGCCGGATCCGCACGCTGTAACTGGAGCCGCTGACCCGCTGGAACGACCAGGACGCGTCGGTCATGTGCTGGGCCGCGTCGGTGACCGGGTGCGCCGCCGAGGCGATCCAGCCGCGCGGGTCGGCCAGGATGGCGTCCACCGTGGACGCGAAGCCGCTCACCGTCCACGGGGTGTTCGCGCCCCACGCGATCCCGTCCTCCAACTCGACCCGGTACGTGACCAGGGTGCTGCCGGTACCGACGACGCTGGTACCGCCCGGTGCCACGGTGAAGGTCCCCGCCCCCTTGGTGGGTACCCCGTCGTTGGGCGCCGGCGACTTCGTGGTCCTGGGGATGTCGGCGCCGGCGGTGACGGTCTTCTTCAGCGTCTTCGTGGGCTTCGGCGAGGGTTTGCGGCTGGGGCTGGGCGAGGGTGCGGCCGACGGGGACGGCGGGTCCGTGGGCGACGCCTCGATCGGCAGGGACGGTACTGTCAACGGCTGCGCGGCCGTGGTCACCGCGTGGTTGCCGGTCGAGCACGCGGCCAGCGCGACCACCGCCGCCCCGACCAGCCCCAGGCACACCCGCATGCCAGCTGCCACAGCCAACCTCCCCGCCGGCGAACAGACAGCAGACTGTATCCCACCCCCGCGCCGCCGCGCGTACCCGTCGGAGTCTCTGAAAAGTTCCGGAACTGTATGCTGCGGAATACCGGTAAGTTCTTGACACCGCGCCCGGCCACGGCGACACTGACCCTCCATTGACAGTCGTCTACCCAGCCTGAGGAAGGCAGCGATGCACCTCCCACACCCCAGCCGCCGTGCCGCCGTGCACGGCATCACCGCCCTCGTCTGGGTCGCCGCGACCGCGGTGGCGGTATTCGCCCTCGCGCAGCCGTCGCAGGCCGCGACCTGCAACGGTTACGTCGGGCTCACCTTCGACGACGGCCCCACCGCGGGCAACACCACCACGCTGCTGAACACGTTGCGGAACAACGGTGTCCGGGCCACCCTGTTCAACATCGGTCGCAACGCGCAGCAGAACCCGTCACTGGTACAGGCTGAAAAGTCCGCCGGTATGTGGATCGGAAACCACACCTGGACGCACCCGCACCTGACCACGCTCAGCACCGCGCAGATCACCTCGGAGATTTCCCAGACGCAGCAGGTGATCCAGCAGCTGACCGGTACCGCGCCGAAGCTGTTCCGGCCGCCGTACGGCGAGACCAACGCGACCGTACGCTCGGTCGAGGCCCAGTTCGGGCTCAAGGAGATCATCTGGGATGTCGACTCGCAGGACTGGAACGGCGCCAGCGTAGCCGCCATCGTGGCGGCCGCCGGGCGGCTGACCGCCGGACAGATCATCCTGATGCACGACTGGCCGCCGAACACCATCGCCGCGATCCCACAGATCGTCTCCGGGCTGCGCGGCCGCAACCTGTGCGCCGGCATGATCTCGACCAGCACCGGGCGGGCGGTCGCGCCGGCCTGACGGCACACCCACCACCACGCCGGGCGTCGCGCAGACGCCCGGCGTTTGTCGCGTATCGCGCATCGTCGATGTCTGGCCAGCCCCCCAGCCTCGGCGCGTACCGGTCGCCGGGGCAAGACCCCGTGGCGTATTTCGCAAGATAGAGACAATTAACTATTCGTTGGGGGATTTTCGTAATAGCTGTTTCGGGGACGCTGCCATACCCTCCCGGGCATGCAGCGATCCGCTGCGCGTGTTCGTCCGGGCGTCCCACAAGGCTGCCCGGCGCCCCGACCCCCGGAGGCCCCCGTGGAACACCAGGCGTCATCCCCCACACCCATCACCGGCCCGGCGTTCTCGCGCCGGCGCCTGCTCACCACCAGCGGCGCGCTGGCCGGCGCGCTCGCCAGCATCGAACTGCTCGACCGCCTGTCGTTCGTACCGCAGCGCATGGCGCTGACCGCCGACGCAGCCGCGGCCGCACCCTCGGACGTGCAGGTCGATGTGGACGCGTTCATCCCGCCCGCGCAGACCGTGGACGGTGTGCAGGTCCGCTTCGGACCCGTACACACGCTGTTCGCCACCGCACAACTCGACTTCCTGCCGGTCGCCTCCGACCAGACCCGGCTGGAGAACGCACTGCGGACTATCGAGTCTGTGTACCCCTGGTCGCCCAGTGGCGTGTTCACCCACGTCGCGTACGGCGGCCCGTACTGGAACGCCTTCCCGTTGAGCCTGTCGACCGCGGCGATCCCCCGGCTGACCGACGGCAGTGGCCGGTTCGTGCAGGCACCCGCGGTACCCGGCCCCACCGACGTCCACCCGAACAACCCCAGCATCACGAAGCAACGCTTCAACGTCCGGGTACAGATGGAATCCAACGTCATGCTGTTCACCATCCGCAGCGACGTGCTGAGCAACGCGACCGATGTGGCGAACTGGCTGGCCGGCAGCAACCGGCTGCGCGGGCAGAGCGTCGCCTCGCCGCGGTTCACCTCCACCACGATGACGTTCACCTCGCTGCGGCACATGTTCGTCCAGGCGGGGCTGCCCCGGCAGGTCGCCGACCAGCAGGGCTACACCTTCGCCAGCGTGGTGAATCCCAAGTCGACGATGTGGATGAGCTTTCTCGACCAGCAGACCTCGGGCAGCGCCGCCGCGTCCCGGGTGACCTTCGCCGGCTCCGGCCTGACCGACGGTACCGCCGGGCGGTACCTGGACAACGGCACCATCCAGCACCTGTCCCACGTCATCCAGGACCTGCACCAGTTCTACGACGTCGACGAGGCGGTGGACGGGAACGGCAACCCGGTCTTCGGCACCGACGCGGAGTTCACCGAGAAGGTGCAGTACATGTTCCACGCCCCGCCCGTGGCCCAGCCGGACCCGGGCAACAACCTGACCGGCCCGGCGGTGCTGCCCAACGACTTCCGCGGGACCGGGTACGCCGCGCAGACCGCGCAGGGCATCGGTACCGACGTCGACCCCGCCACCGGGCAGCCCGAGCGGCGGGTCGGTCACCTGTCCGCGCTGCAACGCTCCTCGCGCGACGCGAGGGGCGGCCCGCTGCACCTGCGGCTGGACGGGCCGGGCTTCGACTCCTTCGACATGAACCAGTCCGGCGTACCGGCCAGGTTCCAGAACAAGTCGCACCCCAAGCTCCAGTTCTCCGTGTTCGTACCCTCGGCCGCCTTCTTCGAGGACATGCGCCGCAACCAGGCGTCCCTCGACCTGCAGCAGCGCTTCGGCTCCAACCCCGACGACAACGGCCTGGAGCGTTTCATCACCGCCACCCGCCGGCAGAACTTCCTGGTACCCCCGCGCCGGCACCGCTCCTTCCCGCTGGTCGAGCTGCTCTGACCGGCGGATCAGGCACGGGTACGGGCCCGCACCCGTGGGCCCGTACCGTGTTGGTACACCGCCTTGGCCGGCCGGTGACCTCGGGCGCCGACGCTGGAGCCATGGCCACCACTCCGGACGCACCCGGGCGCCGGCGGGTCTGGTGGCGGGAGATCCTGCTCGGCCTCGCGGTGCCGGTGGCCGGGCAGCTCGTGGTGTACGCCCTGCTCGCCTGGTACGCCCACACCGGCAAGCGCGGACTCGGCGTGCTGGTGCTGCTGCTCGACGGCGAGGGGTGCCTCGGCCTCGGCTGCCTGTGCGCCATCGGCGCGGCGCTGCTCGGTGCCCGCCGGTGGTGGCTGGCGGGCGGGGTGGCCGCCGGCTACGCCGCCACGGTGCTGGCGCTGTTCCCGCTCGGCCTGTAGCGGCGGTCTCCCGGATCTTGGCGAGTTTTCCGGCTCAGAGGTGGGAAACGGCGCCAAGGTCGCGGACCCCGACCGGCGTAGGCCGGCCGGGGCGCGGAGAGGTTGGCACCGGTCGCGGTCGCGGAGCCGCCGCGCGGGCGCAGCGCGTGCTTCCGGGTCAGCCCCATGCGGGGGCTCCTACTTCCAGGTGTCGGACAGCGTCACCGCCGAAGTGCCGACAGTGTAGTACCGGTTGGTGCCGCTCTCCCAGGCGACCGAGCCATCCGTATTCTTCTTGATGTACTTGTACTCGAAGTACTGGCCGGACAGCAGGGTCACCGAGCCGGTCCAGGTGGGGTACGCGGCCGACGACAGCGCGACGGCGTTGGCGGTGTTCCAGCCGCCCAACGCGGTGATGCTGCCGACCACGAACACGTTCTGCCCGTACGTGGTGGTGGCGTATTCGCTGAACGTCACGGTGGCCACAGTGGACGCTGTGCCCTGCCAGGTGCCGGTGAGGGTGGCGGCGGACGAACCGGTGGTGTACGAGCGGTTGGCGCCGCTCTCCCACTCGATCGTGCCGTCCGGATCCTTCTTGATGTACTTGTACTCGAAGGAGGTGCTGACCGGCAGGCTGACCGTGACACTCCACACGGGATAGTTCGCAGACGACAGTGCCACGGCGCTGGCGGTGTTCCAGTTGCCCAGCGCGCCGACAGACCCCACCACGTACACGTTCTGCCCGTACCAGGTGGTGGCGGTGGCGTTGAACGTGACGCCGACCGTACTGGTGGAGCCGTTCCAGGTGCTCGCCAGGGTGGTCGCGCCGCTGGCCGGGGTGGTCGCGGTGTGGTTGGAGCCCGGTTCCCAGGTGACGTTGCCGCTGGTGTCCTTGCCGATGAACTTGTACTCGATCGCGGTGCCGGGCGGCAGCGCGACGGTGGTGCTCCAGGTGGAGCCGCTCTGCGTCATGGGTACCGCGCCGGCCGGCGCCCAGCTGCCGAGCTGGCTGACCGAGCCGACCAGGTAGACCGGCACGTTGCCCGGTGCCCCGGACACCGTGAACGTGACGCTCACGGTGCTACTGGACGCGGTCGGCGAAGGGCTGGCGGTGGTGGTCGTACCCACTCGGGCGTTGACGTCGATGGCGACCGCGTCCTTGGCCGCCACCGAGACCGTCGCGGTACCCGACGAACTGACCACAATGGTCGGTCCGCTGCAGGTACCGGTGGCCGCGGTGAAGTCGCCGTGGATGATGTCGCAGTAGGTGCCGGCCGGCAGGCCCGTGGTGAAGGTCTGGTCGGTCAGCGTGTTGCCGCTGTTGTTGAGGGACACCCAGCCGTTGGCGGCGCTGGCCGGGCCGCGGCTGAACGCGATCTCGTTGGACCCGTCCGACCACCAGTTGCTGACCGTCGTGTCGCCGTGGGTGGCGTTGTGGAAGCCCACCATGTTGCGGATGGCGCGGGTACGGTGCTGGCACTCCCAGCCGGAGCCGCAGACCGGCGCGGTGACGAAGCCGTTGGCGTCCGACGGTGGCGCCTGGTCGGAGCTGGCGAAGTCGAACGAGCTCATCACGTTCGGCGTGCCGTAGTTCCAGGCGAGCATGAACACGCTGGCGAGCGTGTCGGTGGTGCCGTTCTTGTACGACAGCGTGCTGCCGGCCCGCTCAGTGTCGTGATTGGACACGAACGCCGTGGCCAGCGCGCTGGGTTGCAGGCCCCAGCTGGTACCGAAGGTCTGCAGGTTCGCGATGCTCCCGGTGAACTGGCTCTTCAGGTCGTACGCGTAGGTGAACTCCAGCACGCCGCCGTTGCCCTCGAACGCCGGCATCTGCAGCGCGGTGTTGCTGCTGCCCGGGTACACCTCCTGCGCGAAGTAGGACGGCTGGGTGGTCAGCTTCGCCTTGATGGCGGCCATGTCGGTGGGGTTGATGTGCTTGGCCGCGTCGACCCGGAAGCCGTCCACGCCCAGACCCATCAGGTCGTTGAGGTATCCGGCGATGGTCGAGCGCACGTGGTCGGACTCGGTGTTCAGGTCGGCCAGCGACAGCAGCTGGCACTCCTGCACCTCGGTCTGGCTGTCCCAGTTGTGGATCTGGTTGTCCGACTCCGGGCAGTTGGCCGGGTAGTAGTGGAAATCGGTGGAGGTGTACCCCGCGCTCGGGTAGCTGTAGCTGTTGGTGAACGTGGCCCCGCCGTACGACGTGGTGCTGGTCTGGTTGACGCCGGTCATGTGGTTGATGACGGCGTCGGCGTACACCTTCACCCCGGCCGCGTGGCAGGTGCTGACCATGGCGGCGAACTGGGCGCGGGTACCCATCCGGCTGTTCAGGTCGTACGCGGCGGGCTGGTACACGTCCCACCACGGGTGCCCGGACACGCTGATCGAGTCCTCCGGCGGGGACACCTGCACCGCGCCGTACCCGGCCGGGCCGAGCACGCCGGTGCACTCGGTGGCCACCGAGGTCCACGGCCACATGAACAGGTTGGCGATGACGTCGTTGGTGCTCGCCGCGGCACCGGCGGGGGCGGCCGTGCGGACGAGCGGGTACGCGAGGGCGGCGGCCGCGAGGGCGACCACGGCGAGGACGGTTCTGGTTCTCCTGCGCATCTGATACCTCCGGGACGGGGGAGGGTGGGGCCGCCCGGGGCGGGACGGTGCCACGGGCGGCGACCGGACACTCCCTCCGCCGCACCGTTCCCGTCAAGACACACTCGCAACTTCTTTCACAGTTTTCAAACCTCTTTCAGTTTGCGACAAAGGGTTACCGTCAGATGGCAGGCTGTTGATCAGAAGGTTCTTGCCGCGCTTGCAGCCCGGCTTGCATCGAGAGCCGGCGCTCCCCCTGGCTCCATACCGCCGCGGCCACCGGACCCGCGTAACCGGGCGACAGCGGCACGCGATGGCCGGACCCGGCGCCGGGCGACGGCGCGTACCCGCCCGATCCCGCACCGCAAGCGCCCCTCACCCGAGGTGTTACCGGTGCCTGAACAGTGACGACGGCAACTTGACCGGCCCCGGCCGCCTCATGATCATGAGATGCGTGTCCAGCCCCGGGCGGTCGACTGCGGCGAGGAGAGCGGCGTGATTATCGAGATCGAGTACGGCGATCCCACCGTCGTGGAGCAGTACGCCGAACTGGCGGCCAGCTACGAAGCGGTGGCGGACTCGCTCTCGGTCGTGGTGGTGAACCCGGGTGACGCGAACACCCCCGGCATGGCGCACATCAAGTACCGGCCGGTCGAGCTGGCCGAGGTCCAGCCCGAGGACGACGTGGTGATCGTGTACGCCCCCGACGCGGGCCGGCTGGTCCGGGACCTGTTCCGCCGGCTCGGGACGCGCATGCCCCGGGTGCTGGTGGTCGCGCCGGCCGTGGACAGCTACGACATCTGCCAGGCGCTCGCCCAGGGTGCGACCAGTTACCTGATCGAGGGATACCACATCAAGTGCATGGGTGAGGCGGTGGCGAAGACCGCCATCGGGCTCAGCTGCCTCGATCCGCGGGTCGCCGGCGTACTCGCGCAGCAGGGCCGGCACACCGTCGACCAGGTGTCCAGCCGGATGGCCCGCGATGCCGACACCGACACCGACGACGCCCCGATCACCAGCCCGCTCACCACCCGCGAGACCGAGATCATGGAGCTGATCGCGGTCGGCTACTCGGTCGCGGAGGTCGCGGCGCGGCTGCTGCTCAGCGAGCGTACGGTGCGCAACAACCTCACCAACATCTACGCCAAACTCCAGGTGCGTCGCCAGTCCGAGGCGGTCCTGCTCTGGCTCGGCTACCGGCCCCGGCACGGGCGGGACGGCAGCCCCGCACCGGCCGTCGAGCGTGCCCGGCAGCACGCCACGGCGTGAGCCGCACCGCCGGGTACCGGCAGAGCCAGGGCGGTGTCGCCGTCGACCAGCATCAGCCGCTGGTCGCGCAGGCGCCGGGCCGCCGCCCGTAGCTCCTCCAGGCGCGCCGCGTGCATGTGCGCGAGGTACTGCAGGGTCGTGGGCTCCGCGCAGGTCGACAGCAGCAGCACGTCGTCCGGCTCGTTGACGATGTCGAAGCCCGGCTCCAGCCCGCCGAGGCTCTGCCCGACGATGACCGCGTGCCCCACCCGGTGCAGCGACAGCGTCGCGCCGGCGTGGTGGTCCGCCACCCAGCCGGCGAGGGCCGCGTCCAGCCGGTCCCGGGCGCGCAGGTACTCCTCGTCCTGCGCACCTGCGCGCACGCGGTAGTCCAGGCGGTGGCACAGCCGCAGCAGCCGGCTGTCCTCGCACCGGTACAGCACCCGCTGCGTGGCGAACGGTCGCACCCCGTGGATGCCGAACTCCTCGGGCCGGTCGAAGTAGTCGCTGAACCGCTCCAGGCGCAGCTGCGTCCGCCCCTGCGGCGGCGGCAGGTGCGCGAGGAGCGGTACCAGCGCGGCCATCTCCCGCAACTGCCCGGCCGTCTCGCCCGGGGTACCGGTGCGGATGTCGTAGGACACAGCCATCCCGTACGCCCGAGCCCACTTCAGGTAGGACACGGACGGCAGTGCCGGTGCGGCGAGCGTGTCGATGTCCGGCTGCACCCAGGCGACGCCGGCGCGCGCCAGCCCGGCCAGCGCCTGCCGCGACAGGCCGCCGCTGGTCGCGCAGAACACCGGCGGCCGCGGCCCCGCACCCACCGATTCCAGACGACCGGCGGGTACCTCGTCGTCCGTGCAGTACACGACGTCCGGCCGGAAGCGGTGGTGCAGTTCGCCGATCCGGGCCGCCGGCTGCCCGGCGGTCCACACCGGGGCGAGGAAGGCGCTGTCGCGGTACGGCGAGTCCCGCTTGTCGGCGAGGTAGGAGGTGTAGTCCGGTACCACCGCCGGCCGCGCCCCGCCGCCCGGCACCCCGGGCGTGGTGACGAGCAGGTCGCCACGGCGCGACACGCAGCCCGGTACGTCGTGCACCGGGCGCCGCGCGCGTACCCGCTCCAGCAGCATCGGCCAGGCGGGGTCCGCGTCCCCCTGTACCGCCACGTCGAACTCGGCGAACTGCGCCAGGAACGCCGGCCCCATCTCCCCCGCCATGCCGGTACCCCCGACCACGAACAGCCCGGGTACCCCGCGTGCCCGAAGCGCCCTGGCGATGGCGGCGGCGGGCACCTTCTGCGTGTCGAACGCGACGGAGAAGCCGACCACGTCCGGCGCCGGCTCCGGTACCGCGCGCACCAGGGTGCGCACGCACGCCTCCGCCTCGCGCACCGCGTGCAGGTACCGCGCGGTGTACCGGCGGTGCTGGCGCGGGCCGGCCACCGGGCGCCCGGACGCGTCGCGGGCCACGGCGTCCACCAGTTCGCCGACGTACGCGACCGGATCGATGCCGTAGTAGCCGGGCGCGAAGACGCCCGGCGCGGCCATCTCGTCGATGATGTCGTCGGGCAGTACCGCCGGTTGCCACAGTGGACCGTGCAGCGTGCGTACCCGGTGGCCCTCCGCCCGGGCCACGGCCGCCAGCTGCTCCACGGCCAGGCTCGGCATGAACGGCGCGGCGAGCGGCGGTGCCACCAGAAGGATCCTCAGCCCGCGCACGGCCACCTCCACCTACCGATCGGGATCTCCCCCGGTGCCCAGCATCGGTGGCGGCGACAGACGCCGACAGAGTCAAATGTCCCGGCTCAGGCGGTGACGGAATCCTTGTCCCGCAAGGCGGACAGGACGGACGAGTACATTCGGGACTTGATGGTGCCAAGGGTACTGCCGGCCTTGCCCGCGTGCGCCTGCGCGATTTCCCGCGCGCACCCGCGTACCTCCGCCGCGCCGACCGCCCGGTCCACGATGCCGGCGGCGAGCGCGTCGGCGCCGCCGTACCGCCGGGACGTGGCCATCGCCTCGTGCGCGACCTGCGGAGCCAGCCGCGACCGGATCAGCGCGGACATGCCCACGGTGAACGGAATGTTGATGTCGGCCTCGGGCAAGCACCAGTAGCCCCGGTCGGCGCGCATCACCCGGAAGTCGTGGGCCAGCGAGAACATGGCCCCGGCGGCGAAGGTGTGCCCCTGCAGGGCGGCCACGGTGATCACCGGCAGTGACAGCAGCCGGGCCAGCAACTCGTGCACGCTGACCACGTAGTCCTGCTGCCGGTCGACGTGGGCGAGCAGCCACTCCAGGTCCAGGCCGTTGGAGTAGTACTTGCCCGTGGCCGCGGTGACCAGGGCGCGGGCGCCGTCCGCGGCCGCCACCTCGTCCAGGGCCGCGTGGACCGCCGCGACCCAGTCGGGGTGGAACCGGTTCTCGCCGTCGCCGAGGTCCAGGACGAAGACGCTGTCGTTGCGGTCAAGTACGGGCACGGTCGCTCCTCACGCGGGCTGGGGTGGTGGGCGCCGTGGCCGCGGCGGCCCGGCGTTCGTCGGCGCGGGCCCGCACGTCGGCGTCGGAGCAGAATCCGGTACCGGTGCGCTTGAGGCACAGCAGCCCGAGCAGCCGCCCGCGCTCGTCGACGACGGCGAGCCGGCGGCGGCGCGCCCCGGTCATGGCCCGCCGGGTGGCGTCCAGGTCCGCGTCCGGGGAGACGGTCCGGCCGTACCGCCGCCCGACGCGTCTCGCGGGCAGGTGGGCCGGTACCGCGTCGAGGTCGGGGCGCTCCACAATGGACAGCAGGATCCCGCCGGCCACGATCAGGACGGCGTGCACGTGGTCGTCCCGGAACTGGTCGCGCACCTGGGCCACGGTGGTCGCCGGGCCGCAGACCTTCGGCGCACGGATCATCGCGTCCGCCACGGTCGCCAGCGTCACGACGGCTCCCCCAAAGTTGGCTACTAATCAGTAACTATGCGGTATGCCATATCTCCGAGTCAAGAGCATCCGCGCTCCCGTGGCATGCTGGTCGGGTGACGCCCGAGGATCTGGCCCACCTGCGCCGGGCCCGCGACCTGATCGACCGGGAGTACGCGCGCCCGCTGGACGTACCGGCGATGGCCCGGACCGCGCTGATGTCCCCGGCCCACTTCGCCCGCCAGTTCCGGGCCGCGTACGGGGAGACCCCGTACAGCTACCTGATGACCCGGCGGATCGAGCGGGCCAAGGCGCTGCTGCGCCGCGGGGACATGAGCGTGACCGACGTCTGCATGGCCGTCGGGTGTACCTCGCTCGGCTCGTTCAGCTCCCGCTTCACCGAACTGGTCGGGGAGAGCCCGAGCGCGTACCGGGCCCGCGACCACGCCGACCTGGCGGCGGTACCCGCGTGCTCGGCGAAGGTGCTCACCAGGCCGAGCAGAAACAAAGAAGCACAGGTCACAGGCCCCGCGTAGCGTTCGGCGCATGAACCTGACACTGCAGTACACCTTCCTGGAAGTCGACGACCACGAGGCGGCGCTCGCCTTCTACCGCGACACGCTCGGCCTTGAAGTCCGCAACGACGTCGACACGGAGTTCGGTCGCTGGCTGACCATGGGGCCCAAGAACCAGCCCGAGCTGGGGGTCGTCATGCAGTCGGTGGGCGTCGGCCGGCCGCCGGCGGACGCGCAGAACCTGCGCGAGCTGCTCGCGAAGGGCTCGCTGGGCGGGCTGGTCTTCGAGACCGACGACGTGGACGCGGCCTTCGAGACGATCCGCGCGTCCGGGGCCGAGGTCCTGCAGGAGCCGATGGACCAGCCCTTCGGGGTACGCGACTGCGCCTTCCGCGACCCGGCCGGCAACATGGTGCGCTTCAACCAGTCCAAGTCCTGATCCCGACCGCGCCGCCCCGGGCCGACCGGTCCGGGGCGGCGCGACGGTAGCATTCGCCGCGTGCCCGAAGGTCATACGATCCACCGCCTCGCCGCCCGGCACCGCGCGCTGTTCGGCGGCACGACCGTGACCGCGGCCAGCCCGCAGGGCCGCTTCGCCGGGGGCGCGGCCCGGCTGTCGGGCCGGACCCTGGTGACCACCGAGGCGTACGGGAAGCACCTGCTGCACGACTACGGCGGCGGTGTCGT
>DATEJJ010000854.1:0-3710 GCA_035278125.1 Rugosimonospora sp. | reverse complement strand
GTCGCCGCCACGCCCCTGAGGAGATTCGCCACGGACCGCACTCTACCGGCGGTCAGCTCACCCGGACATGCAGGCGGTACAGCAGGATCGAGTGGCACCGCGCGGCACCGCCGCTCGGCGCGGGGCAGGCCCGGGACAGCGTGATGTCCGCCGTGCCGGCGGTGTCCGCCCGGAACATCCACCCGACGTGGCCGCTCGGGCTGGGGACCGGTTCCGCGGCGCCCAGCGCCGCCCCGGTGACCCGCGGCGACGACCACCCGGCATCCTGGAGCAGCACGGTCAGCTCACTGGACCGGGCGACGCACACGCTGGTGCCGTTCGCCGTCTCCGTGACCACGACGAGCGTCGGGCAGCGCACGGGAACCGATGCGGACGCCGATACGGGAACCCGGGGCGCGAGCACCGGCGTGCCCCGGGCGCCGCAGGCGGCGAGGACGGGCAGGAGGGCGGCGCCGGCGAGGAGCGCGCGGAGACTTGCGACCATGGCGGTGAGACGCGCGCCGCGCCGCTGCGGTTCCCGCGCGGCCCGTCGCCATACCCTGGACGGCATGGATCTCCGCTGGTGCGGCGCCGGGGACGGCGGCGCGGTGTCCGGGGCCGCCGCACTCTTCGACTTCCCGACCCGCACGGAGTGGGTACAACGGTTCCTGGCGCAGCCCGGCCACCACCTGTGCCTGGCGTACCTCGACGGCGCGCCGGCCGGGTTCGTGTCCGGAGTGGAGCTCACGCACCCGGACAAGGGCACCGAGATGTTCCTGTACGAGCTGGCCGTGGACGAGGCATTCCGGCGCCGGGGCGTGGGCCGGGCGCTGGTACGGGCGCTCGCCGGGCGGGCCCGGGAACGCGGCTGTTACAGCATGTGGGTGCTCACCGACGAGGACAACGTGGCGGCGCTGCGCACGTACCGCTCCGCGGGTGCGGAGGGGCAGAGCCGGCACGTGATGCTGGACTGGCACCTCGACAGTCCATGACGGTCGGCGCGGTCCATGACGTCAGCGCATCGTGCGGAAGGCGCGCCGCACCTGGTCCACGAACAGCTCCGGCTGCTCGAACGCGGCGAAGTGGCCACCCCGGTCCAGCCGTTCGTAGAAGCGCAGATCCGGATAGTACGCTTCGCACCAGCGCCGCGACGGGCGCAGGATCTCGCGCGGGAACACCGAGACACCGACGGGTACGGCCGGCGGCTCGGCCCGCGCCCCGGCCGCCCGGCGGGAGGGCCGTACGAAGCCGTCCTCCCAGTAGATGCGGGCCGAGGACGCGGCGCTCGCGGTGTGCCAGTACAGGCTGATGTTGTCCAGCATCCGGTCGCGGCTGAGCGCCTGCAGCGGGTCGCCGGCGTGGTCGGTCCACGCCCAGAACTTCTCCGCGATCCAGGCGCACTGGCCCACCGGCGAATCGGTCAGCCCGTACCCGAGGGTCTGCGGGCGGGTGCCCTGCTGCAGCGCGTACGCGGCGCCCCACTCCTGGAACTCGGCGGCCGCCGCCAGGCAGTCCCGCTCATCCTCGGTCAGATCGTCCCCTGTGGAGCGTGCCGCCACCGGCCAGGGCGCGTAGTTGAGGTGGATGCCCACCAGCCGGTCGGGGAACTGCCGCGCCAGCGACGTGGTGACCCCGGCGCCCCAGTCGCCGCCCTGCGCGCCGAACCGCTCGTACCCGAGCCGGCTCATCAGCCCGGCCCACGCCGCGGCGATCCGGTCCAGGCCCCAGCCCGGCTGCGCCGGCTTGCCGCTGAACCCGAAGCCGGGCAGGGCCGGGCACACCACGTGGAACGCGTCCTGCGCCGCCCCGCCGTGTGCCACCGGGTCGCTCAGCGGGCCCAGCACGTCGAGGAACTCCACCACCGAGCCGGGCCAGCCGTGCGTCAGTACCAGCGGCAGCGCACCGGCCACCGGCGAGCGCGCGTGCAGCACGTGGATGTCCACCCCGTCCAGTTCGGTGAGGAACTGCGGTACCGCGTTGAGCCGCGCCTCCAGCGCCCGCCAGTCGTACCCGTCCGCCCAGTACCCGCACAGCTCGCGCAGCCAGCCGTCGGGTACCCCCTGGCCCCAGTCCGGTACCGTGGCCGGCTCCGGCCAGCGCGCCCGCGCGAGGCGCTCCCGCAGGTCGGCGAGCGCGCTGTCCGGTACCTCGATGGTGATGGGTCGCATCCCTAGACGATAGCGCTCAGGACACGGAAAGCGCCGTGTCGTCCAGCACGAAAGAGGTCTGTTTCGTGGAGCCCTCGGTGCCGGTGAACGTGACCGTGATCGTCTGTCCAATGTAGCCGGTCAGGCTCACCGGGTGGGACACGTACCCGCTGGCCGCGTTGAGGTTGGAGTAGCTGGCGAGGGTGGTGCCGCCGACGGATACGGTGAGCGTGTCGTACGCGGTCGAGGTGGTCGTCTCCGCCGTGTCGATGTGCAGCCAGTAGGAGAGCGTGGCGCTGGCGCAGCCGGACGGTACCGTCACCGTCTGGCTCAGCGTGTCCGTGTGCGCCGAACCGTACCCGTCCAGCCAGGCGTCGTACGTGCCGGTGCGCGGCGCCTCCGAACTGGAGCTGCTGATGACGCCGGAGCTCGCGGTCCACGGGGACGCGCTGCCGGTCTCGAAGCCCGGGTTGCCCAGCAGTTGCGCCGCCGTGCACCCGCTCCCGCCGCCGGTGGTGGTACCCGCGCCGGCCAGCCAGGCGGTCGCGTTCAGGCCCAGCGCCGCGTCGGTACCGGCCGGATCGTCCCAGCCGTCGAAGAGCGTGTTGCCCGGCTGTCCGGTACCGTCGTCGATCGCCGAGCTGTCGCCCCAGATCGCCACCCGGCCCGAGCCGAACGTGCTCGTGGTGAAGAACGCGCCCGTGGTACCCGTCTGGCTGGCACTCGGGCGCCACACCAGCCCGCGTACCGCTGAATTGTCTGCCGGATGGAGTGTCTGCGTGCTGCCGTCGCGGATGATGCTTCCGGTGACCGTGCCGAAAGCGCCGTGCAGCACCGGGTTGCTGGCATCGCTGATCGCCACCGGGTTCTCGCTGCTGATGTCCACCTTGTCGACACTGAAGCCGAACGGATCGGTGTTGTCGACCCCGTTGTTGGTCATCAGGTCGTTGGCCACCGCCACCGAGTCCGCGCCGTCGTTGTTGCGGTCGCTGCCGTTGTGGTCCACGATCAGGAACAGCCCGCCACCGTTCTGCACGAAGTGCATGATGGCCGCCTTCTCCGCGGTGCTGAACAGCACGTTGGGCTCGGGGATCACGAACTCGTCGAAGTTCGACAGGTCCAGCGCGCCGCTGCCGCCGTACGTGATGGTCGAGCCCGGCGGTAGCGTTTTGAGGCTGTACCCGCCCGCGCGCTGCAACGCCACACCCCACGCCGAGATCGCGCCGGTCCACGACGTTTCCGAGGTCGGGTTGGCGTTCTGGGCGAGCGGGTCCGGCATGCTGGTACTGATGATCCAGTCAGCATTGCCGGCCGTCTCCGCCTTGCTGTCGTCGAACAGGACACGGTGGACAGTGCTCGCGGTGTTGATCCGCGCACCCGAATGGTCTGCCGGCCGCGCCGGGCTCACCGTGGCGGCCAGCAGCACGAGGGCGCCGAGGATGGTGGCGCCGCTGCGAAGGGAGGTAGGCATAGGCCGTACCCTATGGGATTGGCGTGAATACGCCACGAACAGAGACTGGACGTTAGCGGTAGAGCCGTCGGTGTGCCGCGCGGACCGCTGCCGCGTACGCACCGCCCGCGATC
>DATEJJ010000853.1:0-6254 GCA_035278125.1 Rugosimonospora sp. | reverse complement strand
CGACATCGCCCTCCCCCGCGGTGCGCACCGGCCGGTCACCAGCGCCCCGGTCACCTGGCACTGGTTCGACCCGACCAGCTTCGACCTCGACCGCGGCGAGATGCCCCTTGGCGAGGGCACCACCATCGGGCTGTACGGTCCGCAACGCGCCATCATCGACGCGATCCGCCTGCGTTTCACGTCGACGTCAATGTCGGCGATCCGATCTGGCCGGCGCCCCGACGCATAGCCCTGCCCCGGCTGCTTGATGGACAGATCGAACTCGTCGGGTACCCGTTGCCGATGGTGCACGCCGAAAAACTGGTCACCGCCATCCAGCGCGGCGTCGCCAACACCCGCTGGCGCGACTTTCTCCGACATCTACGTTCTGGCTCGCCGCCACGACATCGAAGGTACGGAACTGACCAGCGCCATCCGGCGCGTCGCGCAGTACCGCCAGGTGGGGCGCGTACCGCTCAACCGGGTACTCGACGGATACGCCGCCCTCGCGCAGCAACGCTGGGCTGCGTGGCGCCGCAAACACCGCCTCGGCGACCGCCTGCCGGAACAGTTCGGTGACGTACTCACAGGCGTGACCGCATTCGCCGATCCGGGTATCGACGGCACCGCCGCGGGGCATACCTGGAAAGCCGACGAACGCACCTGGAAACCGCGGCGCTCCGCGAGCCGGGAGCCAACTCCGAGGTGACTCCGAGGCAACCTGAGGTTTGCTTCGAGCACGGACCGTCAGGATTCGCGCCATGCGTTTCCGCCTGCGGCTGTCCCAGAACCGCCCGGCCCTGCTCGTGAACGTGGGACTCGGCGTGGTCCTGCTGATCGGCGCCGGGTGGGCGTACCAGACCGTGGCCGTGGCCAGCGCGCCCACCACGGGTACCGCGAACCGGCGTACCGCGACCGTCACCACCGGCGCGGTCACCTCGACCGTGTCCGCCACCGGTACCGTCGCCAGCGCCAGCACCGCCAATGCCAGCTTCATCACCAGCGGCACGGTCACCGAGATCGACGTGAAGGTGGGTGACACCGTCACCTCGGGTCAGGTGCTGGCCAAGGTGGACCCGACGGCGGCCAAGGAGACGCTGACCACCGCGGAGGCGAACCTGACGGCGGCCGAGGCGGCACTGACCCGGGCCGAGTCCTCGTCCACCTCCGACACGGCCACCATCGACAACGCCAAGGCGCAGGTGACCTCGGCACAGGCCACAGTGGACTCGGACCAGCGGGCGGTGGACGGTACGGTGCTGACCGCCCCGATGACGGGTACCGTCACCGCGGTCAATGGATCGGTGGGCAACTCGTCCTCCTCCGGCGGCTCGTCCTCGTCCGGCTCATCGGGCAGCGGTTCCACGGGCGGCGGCTCGACCGGCGGGGGCAGCTCGTCGAACAGTTCGTCCTCCAGCAGCAGCAGCAGTTCCTCGTCCGGCTTCGTCCAGATCGCCGACCTGGGCAAGATGCAGGCGTCCGCGAGCTTCGCCGAGGCCGACGCGACCAAGCTGAAGGTCGGTCAGGTGGCGAACATCACCTGGTCGGCACTGTCCTCGGCGACCGCGACCGGCAAGGTGGCGAGCATCTCGCCGACCGCCACCACATCCAACAGCGTCAACTCGTACGCGGTCGTGGTGAGCATCGACAACGTGCCGGACGGGGTACGCATCGGGCAGACCATCACCGTGGTGGTGACCGTGGCCTCGGCGGACAACGTGGTGCGGGTACCGGCGAGCGCGGTACGCGGCTCGACCGGCCGGTACACGGTGCAGGTGCTCAACGGGAGCCTGACGCAGGCGGTCTCGGTGCAGGTGGGCGTGCAGGGCGACTCGTACGACGAGATCACCTCGGGGCTCACCGCGGGGCAGCAGGTGGTGCTCACCCAGACGGCCACGTCCAGCGCTGGTACCGGCAACGGGTTCCCCGGTGGCGGCGGCCTCGGCGGCGGCGGCCTGGGCGGGCTCAACGGCGGCGGGCCCGGCGGCGGTCGGGGCGGAGGTGCGGGGAATTGAGCATCGACGTGGACGATCTGGGCCGGCACCGGGACGCACCCCATCCGGTACTGGACGTCCGTGACGCGACGAAGCGGTACGGGCAGGGCGAGACGACCGTACACGCGCTGCGCGGGGTGTCGCTGGTGGTGGAGCGGGGCGACTACGTGGCCATCATGGGCTCGTCCGGCTCGGGCAAGTCGACCCTGATGAACATCCTCGGCTGCCTGGACATCCCCACCTCGGGGCAGTACCTGCTGGACGGGGTGGACGTGAGCCGGCTCAACGACCGGCAGCTCGCCCTGGTCCGCAACCGGCGCATCGGCTTCGTGTTCCAGGCGTTCAACCTGATCCCGCGTACCAGCGCACTGGCCAATGTGGAGCTTCCGCTGGCGTACGCCGGGATGAAGTCGGGGGAACGGCGCCGCCGCGCCCAGGCGGCGCTGGCCCTGGTCGGCCTGGAGGATCGGGCCAGCCACGAACCCAACCAGCTCTCAGGTGGGCAGCAGCAGCGGGTCGCGGTGGCGCGGGCACTGGTGACCGCGCCGGCACTGGTACTCGCGGATGAGCCAACCGGGAACCTGGACACCCAGTCGACCCGGGACGTGCTCGCCGTGCTGGACCGGCTCAACCGGTCCGGCCGCACCATCGTGCTGATCACCCATGAGCCGGATGTCGCGGCACATGCCCAACGCCTGATCCGGTTGGTGGACGGGCGCATCGTGGAAGACGTCCGACAGGCGGTGGCGGTGTGAACCTGTTCGAGACCATCCGGTTCGCGGTACGCGGGGTGACCGCGAACAAGCTGCGCTCCTCGCTGACCGTGCTGGGCATGCTGATCGGCGTGGCCGCGGTCATCCTGCTGGTCGCGGTCGGCAACGGCTCCGGCAAGGCGGTGCAGGCGCGGATCGCCCAGTTGGGTACCACCACGCTGACGGTCAGCAGCGGCGGCCGGTTCTTCGGCGGCAACAACAACACGACCAATACGCAAAACGTCTCGCTCAGCCTGGACCTGGTGCCCGCGCTGCAGGACAAGCAGACGGCGCCGCACGTGAAGTCGGTGTCCCCGGTGGTGAGCACCTCGGAAACCACCACGTACAACGGGACCAGCCACACCGTCAACTCGTTCGTCGGCACGTACCCGAGCTACCTGGGCGCGTCGAACTACTCGATCGCGTCGGGCACCTCGTTCACGCAGCAGGACGTGACCCAGGGCCGGAAGGTGGTGGTGATCGGCCAGACCGTGGCCACCGACCTGTTCGACACGGTGAGTCCGGTGGGCCAGCAGGTCACCGTCAACGGCAGCCTGTTCACCGTCATCGGGGTGCTGGCGAGCAAGGACAGCAGCGGCTTCAACGACCCGAACGACGTGGCGCTGGCGCCGATCAGCGCGGTGCAGCAGTCGCTCACCGGATACAGCTCACTGAGTCAGCTGTTGGTCGAAGCGACCGGCGCGGACACAGTCACCGCCGCGCAGAACGAGGTGACCGCCGTGCTGAACGAGAAGCTGAAGGTCACCAACACGAGCAACGAACCCTTCACGGTACGCAGCGCCTCCCAGCTACTGTCCACTTCGGAGTCGACCGCGCAGACGTTCACCGTGCTGCTCGGAGCGGTGGCCGGGATCAGCCTGCTGGTCGGCGGGATCGGCATCACCAACATCATGCTCGTCACGGTCACCGAGCGGACCCGGGAGATCGGCATCCGCAAGGCGCTCGGCGCACCGAAGCGCACCGTGCTGACCCAGTTCCTGGTCGAGGCGACCGTGTTGAGTGTGATCGGTGGCCTGCTCGGCGTCATCGCCGCGGTCATCGGTACGCAGTTCACCATCGTCGGCGTGAAGCCGGTGATCGTACCCACCTCGATCGTGCTCGCCCTCGGCGTGTCCGTCGCGATCGGCCTGTTCTTCGGCAGCTACCCGGCCAGCCGGGCGGCTTCGCTGCGACCCATCGAAGCCCTCCGCTATGAGTGAGGATGACCAGATGACCACCGCGTACGGGCGCCACTCCGACGACGACACGGCCGAGCTGTTCCAGCCCCGGCAGGAGGACGGGCGCGGCGAGGTGGACCTCGGCAGCGACCCGTTCGCGGACGACCTGTCCGACCAGCTCGCCGAGCGCGCCACCAAGCGGTACGCCACGCGTACCACGGTGATCCTGGGCGCGCTGGCGCTGCTCGTGGTCGGGTTCCTGGCGGGCGCGCAGGTGCAGAAGCACTGGGGTACCGGTACCACGGCGGCCGGCAACGGGTTCGGCAACCTGACCCAGCCGCGTACCGGCGCGAGCGGGTTCCCCGGCTTCGGCGGCTTCGGCAACCAGGCCGGCGGCAACAGCAGCACCGGCGGCAGCGGCAGCGCCACCACCGGTACGGTGAAGCTGGTCGACGGGACCACGGTCTACCTCCAGACCGCGGACGGGAACACGGTCACCGTGAAGACCAGCGGCAGCACCTCGGTTCAGGTGAGCCAGGCCGGTTCGCTCAAGGACCTCAAGGCGGGCGCCACGGTCTCCGTGGACGGCCAGACGGGTAGCGACGGTTCCGTCACCGCGACCCGGATCACCCGGACCAAGTAGCCGGGTCGTCCCGGCGGCCGGCGAAGAAGTCCCGCAGCAGCGCGGCGCACTCCGCCTCGCGTACCCCCGCATGCACCTCCGGGCGGTGCGTGAGACGGCGGTCGCGCACCACGTCCCACAGCGAGCCGACGGCGCCGGTCCTGGGTTCCCAGGCGCCGAACACCAGCGCGCCGATCCGGGCCAGTACCAGCGCGCCCGCGCACATCGTGCACGGCTCCACGGTGACCACCAGCGTGCAGCCGTCCAGCCGCCAGGTACCCCGCACCGCCGCGGCCCGGCGCAGCGCCAGCACCTCGGCGTGCGCGCTCGGGTCGCCGGTCGCCTCGCGCTCGTTGTGTCCGGTCGCCAGCTCCGCGCCGTCCGGGCCGTACACCACCGCACCCACCGGTACGTCGGCGGACCCGGCGGCGGCCCGGGCAACCTCCAGCGCCCGGCCCATCCACGCCTCGTGGACGGCCGTCACGCTTCCCGGAGTTCTTCCATCTCGTCGCCGCAGCCGATCGCCTGGCACAGCTCGGCGGTCACGTCCGCGGGCAGCATGCCCTCGTGCCCGCACAGGGCCAGCAGGCGCTTCGCCGGTACCCCCAGATCGGCCAGCAGATCCGCGTCGCCGATCGGCTCCACGTCCGGGTCGGTGGCGGCACCGGCGTCGGCCTCCGCGTCCGGCTCGGCCGTGGCCGGCGGTGCGGTCACCTCGTCGATCTCCAGCGCCGGCTCCTCCACGTCGCCCAGCAGCAGCGCGCCGAGCCTGGACTCCTCGGCGAACGCCGAGTCGGAGCCGAACACCCGCAGGTCCTCGCCCTCGTCCAGCCGCATGACGACCAGGTACACGTCGTCGGCCTCGACGAACATCAGCGAGACGCTCGCATCCGGCTCCACGTCGCGGAGGCGGTCGGCGACCTCCTCCACATCAGCTACCCCGTTGAGATCAATCTCGGCCGCGGCCCAGCCCTCAGGGCCCCGGGCCGCCGCGGCGGCGAAGTACGACACGGTCCCCCCGGTCGGAATGGCTTGTGGATACGCGTGACGCTATCGGTACCAACCGCATCCGTGACCGAACGCGGCTCTACGTATGAACGATCAGCGCCCGGCTCGGGTACCGGGTCAGTGGCTCTCGTTGGCCCAGGTGGCCGTGCGGCGGCGGGCGGCGATCAGATCGCGGATCTGATCGACCGGCGCCCGGTGTGGTCCGAACTGCTTCCGCTCCGCGTTGGCATCGGCCAATTCGGCCAGCAGCCGCAGCCGCCGGCGGCGGCGATCCGGGTCGAGCCACTGGAGCTTCTGTGCCATGGGGCTGAGCGTGCCGAACCGCCGCCGCCTTCGTCAAGCCCGGCGCGGTGGCCGTACCAACGGCCACCTCACCACAGCAACCAGTGACCGCCGATCCAGTGCAGCACCACTACCACACCGGCGATCGCCATGCCCAGCCCGGCGCCGATCGCGATGCCCGCGGCCACCCCGCGCAGCCCCCACCGGGCCAGCGCGAGCGCGCTCAGCCAGGCGATCACCCCGGCGGTGACGGTCCACCAGGCGTACCCGCGAGCGGTCGTGGCGAGCAGCCCGAACAGGGCCATCCACAGCGTCGTGGCGGCGGCACCCAGGAGTACGCCACCGGCGCCGGCCGGGTGCGGCTCGCGGTACGTGGGCCGGGGCGGGCCGGACGGGAACAGGCCGGACGGGTTGCGCATCGCGGCCGGGCCGGGCCAGG
>DATEJJ010000852.1:0-67357 GCA_035278125.1 Rugosimonospora sp. | reverse complement strand
TCGCCGCGCAGATCGCGTTCGGATTCGAGCACTCGTACCGCAGCAGGTATGCGCTGTGGGGCAGCCACGGGCGAATCGGCGTCGAGCGTGCGTTCACCCCGCCCGGACAGTTGCAACCACCGGTACACCTTGAAGGGCAGGACCGTCGCACGGAGCTGGCGTTGGCCGCGGACCACCAGATTCTCAACGCCGTCCGGTCGTTCGCGGAGCGAGTGCGCACGGGGGCGCACGGGCCGGTCGACGAGGACGCGACGTTGCGGCAGGCGTGCCTTGTCGAGACGGTGCGCGGGGTGGCCCGAGTGACCGGCGAGTGCGCGGACGCCTGAGCGGTGAGCGATCACGGAGGCCGCGCCAATGCTTGACTCACGATCCGCCACGACCCCCAGGACCGACTCCGAGCCGACTCATCTGCGCCTGCTCAAGTCGGCGCGCGAACGCGATCCGTGGAACGCGGATGTCGGGGAGGTACGGCGCTGGTTCGCCGACTTCGGCCGGCGCGCCTACACCGAGGTGCACCGGATTGCGTTGTCGGCGTTGGAGAACTGGCACACGGATCCGGCGACCGGCGATATCCGACATGACGCCGGCCGGTTCTTCGTCGTGGAGGGCCTCGAGGTGTCGATGCCAGACGCGCCGATCCCGCGCTGGAGCCAGCCGATCATCAACCAGCCGGAGGTCGGCATCCTGGGCATCCTTGCCAAGGAGTTCGACGGCGTCCTGCACTTCCTCATGCAGGCGAAGGTCGAGCCGGGCAACCGCGACGGTCTGCAGCTCTCGCCGACGGTGCAGGCCACCCGTAGCAACTACACGCGCGTCCACCGGGGCAAGGCGGTGCCGTACCTGCATCAGTTCCTCGACACCCGGGGGCACCGGGTCATCGGCGACGTCCGCCAGTCGGAACAGGGTTCGTGGTTTTACCGCAAGCGCAACCGCAACATGGTCGTCGAGGTCACCGGTGACGTGGAGGTGCTCGACGGGTTCCGATGGCTGACGCTTGGCCAGATCCACGCGCTGCTGGGCGTCGAGGACCTGGTGAACATGGACGCGCGGACCGCGTTGTCCTGCCTGCCGTTCACCGGGCCGGGCCTCGGTGCGGCGGCGCGCGGCGGCGGCCGGTTCCGCGCCGCGTTGATGCGTTCGTGCGCCGTGTCGGCCGGCAGCCGGCACTCGATGGGCGACGTGCTGAGCTGGATTACCGCGATGCGGTGCACCACCGACATCACGACTCGGCTGATCCCGCTGAACGCGGTCACGCGGTGGCACCATTCCGACGAGCGGATCGCGCACGAGAGCGGGCGGTTCTTCTCGGTGATCGGGGTGAGTGTCACGGCCGCCGGCCGGGAGGTCGGGCACTGGACCCAGCCGATGATCGAGCCCAACGCCGACGGTTTGGTGGCTTTGCTTGTCAAGGACATCGACGGGGTGCTGCACGTCCTGATGCAGGCGCACGTCGAGCCGGGCTACCTCGACGTGGTCGAGCTCGGCCCGACGGTGCAGTGCATTCCGGTGAACCACGAGATGCTCGCGCCCGAGGACCGGCCCCGGTTCCTGCACGAGGTACAGAGCGCGCCGGCCGACCGGATCCGCTTCGACACGGTGCTGTCCGAGGAGGGCGGGCGGTTCTTCCACGCGCTGAACCGGTACGTGATCGTCGAGACCGACTGCCACGTGGCCGAAGATCCGAGGTTCCGGTGGATGACCGTGCACCAGTTGGTGTCGCTGCTGCGGCACAGCTGCTACCTGAACGTCCAGGCCCGCAGCATGGTGGCCTGTCTGCACAGCCTGCTCGGGTGACTGGTATCGCGGCACCGGCCGTGGCGTTCATCCGAGTGCGGTGAGCTCGCTCACCAGGTCGGCCGGGGTGGGCTGAGCGTGCATCTCGTCGCGCAGCCGGCGGGCGGCCACCGTGTAGGAGTCGTCGGCGAGGAGCTTCTCGAGCGTGGCGTGCATCGTCGAGGCGTTGGCGAGGTGACCGAGCAGGTGCACCGCCGCGCCCGCCGCGGCCATCCGACGGCCCGTCGCGTTCTGCTCCGAGGCGAACGTGGGCAGCAGCTGCGGTACGCCGGACCACAGCGAGGTCAGCGTGCTGCCGCTGCCGCCGTGGTGGACCACGGCGGAGCATGTGGGCAGCACGAGCCGCAGCGGGAGATGCTCCAGTACCCGTATGTGTGAGGGGACGGGACCGAGCGCGGCAACGTCCCGCGCGGTCGCGGTCAGCACCACCTCCACGTCCAGCTCGCTCACGGCACGGACGATCTCGGGCAGCAGAAAGGCGCGCGGCCCGGACATCGACGCGAGCGCTGTCGACCAGGTGACGCACACGCGCGGCTGGTCGACCGGGTCGAGCAGCCAGCGCGGCGCCGCACCGCTGCCGTTGTACGGCACGTAGCGCACCGACAGCCGGCGGGCGGCTGTGGGAACGGCGACGCCGGGCGGGCAGGGGTCGATCACGGTCGAGATCGTCGCCGGGTCGAACGGGCCGAGGCCGTAACGCGGGAACGAGTCGCTGATGTCGTCGGGCACGATGCGCATGTGCTCCGGCTCGGTAGCGCCGACGGGCCCCCACAGGCACAGCACCCCGGGTACGCCGATAACCCGTGCGGCCAGTTGGCCCTCGAGATTGGCCGGGTCGTGCAGGATCAGATCCGGCTGGTAGGCCCGGGCGAACTCGACCGCGGTGTCGAAGCTCGCGGCCGCACGGCCGGCGATCGCTGGCGCCTGGCGTTCGCGGAACTCGCCGAGGTCGAAGTCGTCGAGGCTGTCCATCGGTGCACCGGTCAGCGGGTGCAGCGGCGGCCACGGGTACGGCCAGTGACCGTGCACCGCCTCCAGGTAGTACTGCAGGCGCAGGCGCGTCTGGTCGTCGGGACTATCCAGTACGGGGACCGGCGTCAGCCCGGCCATGCTCAGCGGATCCGCCTGCGACGGCGTGCAGAGTACCCGTACGTCGTGCGCGGCGGCCTGCAGAGCCCAACCGATCGGCACCATCGACGCGTAGTGGGTCGGCCAGGACGAGACGGTGAACAGCACGCGCACGGGTGCCTCCTCAGCGATTGGATCGACGCCATCGTCACCCGGCCGGGTCGCGCCTTGCTTGAGCGGACGTCGACCGCCGGTGCCCATGTTTCGGATAGATAACGCAAGTCGTCTTACGTCGGGTATCGACGGACGGGACGCCGATGGCATATAGTCTACGGAGACTAATCTCAAAGAGAGGGAGGCTGATGATCGAGGCGCTTGAACTCGCGCGCACGTTCAAGACCCCGGACGGCGATGTACAGGCGGTTCGCGGCGTCTCGTTCCATGTGGAGGCCGGTGAGATCGTCGGATTCCTCGGGCCCAACGGCGCCGGCAAGACCACCTCGTTGCGCATGCTCACGACGCTGCTGCGACCCACGTCGGGCACCGCCATGGTCGCCGGGTGTGACCTGCTGCGCGACCCGACCGGCGTGCGGCGTCGCATCGGCTACGTCGCGCAGACCGGCGGCACCGATCCGTCCGCGGTTGTCCGCGACGAGCTGATCCTCCAGGGCCGGCTCTACCGGATGTCCAGGGCCGACGCCGAGGCGCGGGCACGGGAGCTGAGCACCCAGCTCGACCTCGGGACGCTGCTCCCGCGCATGGCGGGGTCGCTGTCCGGCGGCCAGCGTCGGCGCCTGGACATCGCGCTCGGCCTCGTGCACCGGCCGGCGCTGGTGTTCCTCGACGAGCCGAGCACCGGGCTGGATCCGCAGAGCCGTAACCAGCTCTGGTCGCACATCCGGCGGCTGCGCGACGAACTGCAGACCACGGTGTTCCTGACCACGCACTATCTCGACGAGGCGGACGCGCTGTGCGACCGTATCCTCATCGTTGACGACGGCCGGATCGTGGCCGAGGACAGCCCGGACCGGCTCAAGGACCGGGTGTCGGGTGACGTGGTCACCGTCCACGTCAACGGGTCCGTCGAGCAGGCCCGGGCCGCGCTGGCCGCGCTGCCCGGCGTGCAGGAGATCTCCGTGCACGAGCAGACGGTCCGGCTGGTGATCGAGCACACCGGGCGGCTCATGTTCGCGCTGACCCGCGCACTCGACCACGCGCGTGTCGACGTCGGATCAATCCAGGTGGTCCGGCCCTCGCTTGACGACGTCTTCCTCGCCATCACCGGCCACCGCCCGCTCGCGCAGGCCGGTCGCCCGGCCGGACCATGGATGGGAGCCTGACATGCAAACGTTGAGCGACAGTTGGCTGCTGTTCCGCCGCTATGTGGCGCAGGCGGTGGCGGCCCGTACCGCGGTGCTGATCGGCATGCTCCAGCCGGCCATCTACCTCATTCTGTTCGGGCCGTTGCTGCAGAAGGCGATCGGTCCGGCCGCACCGAGCGGAGGCAGTTCCTGGCAGTTCTTCGTACCGGGCCTGCTGATTCAGCTGGCCCTGTTCTCGGCCGGGTACGCCGGCTTCAGCCTCAGCCCCGAGTTGCGGTGGGGCGTGCTGGAGCGGATGCGGGTGACGCCGGTGAGCCGTCTGGCGTTGCTGCTGGGCCGCGTCCTGCGGGACGTGCTGCTGCTGGTGGTCCAGTCGATCATTCTTGTCGTGGTCGGCGTGCTGCTCGGTCTGCGGCTGCCGGTGCTGGGTCTGCTGATCGCCCTGGGCTTCATCGCCTTGCTGGCGGTCGGGCTCGCGTCCCTGTCGTACGCGCTGGTGCTGCGCCTGCGCAACGAGTACGCGTTCGCGCCGGTGCTCAACACCGCGATCGTGCCGCTCGTGCTGTTGTCCGGCATCCTGCTGCCCATGACGTTCGCGCCGAAATGGCTGGACATCATCTCGCGGTGCACGCCGTTCCGGTACATCGTCGACGCGATGCGCGCCGCATTCACCGGTCGCTACAGCGGCACCCACTTCATGATCGGTCTCGGCGTGGCCGTCGCGTTCGCCGTCGTCGGCGTCTTCGTCGGCGCGGAGAGCTTCCGGCGGCGCAACGCCTGAGCGATGCGATGACTGCGAAGCCAGGCCGGTGCCGGGCCCGGCTTCGCTCGGCAGTCTTTCCCCGTCAGACCTCGTGGCTTGATACGGCCAGTTTGTGCGCCAGGGTGGGAAGGATCCGCAGCGCGTTGCCCCGGTCGATGGCGACCCGGTCGGCGACGGACAGCTCGTAGGCGTCCAGCGTGCGGGAGGCCCGGGTGACCGACGCCTCCGGGACCGCGCACCAGTCGGTGCCGAACAGGATGTGGTCCGCCCCGGCCACCTGTAGCAGCGTAGGCAGCGCGGACGGGATCGACAGAGCGAGGTCGTAGCAGAACCGGCGGACGTACCCGCCGATCCGCGTCCGCTCGGCGCCGTAGAACTCGCTGGTAAGCGTCTCGACCCGGGAGGCGGCGTAGGGCAGGAACCCGCCGCCGTGGGCGAGGATGAACGTGACACCGGGGAAGCGGTCCAGGCTCTCGGCGTTGATCAGGCTGATCGCGCCGCGGGTGGTGTCCAGCAGGTAGTCGGCGAGCACCGGCGGCACGTCCGACGGGGACGTGCCCGGCAGGTGCAGCGGGTGGACGAGGACGGTGGTCGACCGGCGGTCCAGCTCCGCGAAGAACGGGTCGAACATCGGGTCACCTAGATATCGGCCGCCGCCGTGCGGCAGCACGATCAGCCCGGCCGCACCGAGCTCGTCCAGAGCGTACCGCGCCTCGTCGAGCGCAAGATCGATATGCGGCAACGGCACAGCGGCGAAGAACGAGAACCGGTTGGGGTGGTCACGGGCGAGGTCGGCGATGGCGTCGTTGGCGCGGCGGGCCGCGTCCGCGGCCGCGTGCCGGGAGCCGAAGATGTCGAACGGGATGGCGTTGGACACCACCGCCATCCCGATGTGACTGCGTTGCATGACGGTGAGCGTTTCGCCGAGCGTCCAGGTGAAGTAGTTCGGCGCTTTGCGCTCACGCATGATTTCCGCGATGGCCGGCACGATGGCGTGGTGGTGCACGTCCACCCGCCCGGGCTGGTGAAGCGGCGCCATGGCTCGTCCTCTCAGGTTGTCAGGGGCACCGGGGTGACCTCGCCGGTGTCGCCGTCGACGGTCACGACTTGGTCGTCGCGCAGCGATCGCGTGCCGCGGCCGGTGGCGACCACCGCTGGCACGCCGTACTCTCGGGCCACGATCGCCGGATGCGACAGCAGGCCGCCGGTATCGGTGACGAGCGCGCCGACCGCGCTGAACAGGTCGTTCCACTGGGGCGTGGTACTGGTGCAGACCACCACGTCGCCTGGGCGGACCTTGTCGAACTCATGCGCGCCGGCCACCACCCGCACGGTTCCGGCGTAGCGTCCCGGCGACACGCCGACGCCGCGCAGGACGCGGTCGCCGGTGTCGTCCGGCCGCCGTCCGCCGGTCCAGGCCGACATGCTCCAGCCGACCACGTCGAGCGCATAGCGGGCCGGTTCGCTCAGCCGCGCCGGATCGACCGGGGGCGGCGGCGTGAACGTGCCGTGCACCGGCGGCCCGGGGTGCTGCCGGGCCCAGCGTCGTTGCGCCTGCCGCTGCGCGATGTCCGGCAGTGGCGCGGCCGGGTCCCGCATTACCGTCTCCAGTTCATCGGCGTGCAGGTAGAGTGCGTCGTCCGGTACGGCGATCCGGCCCTGGACGGCGAGGCGGTCGCCGGCGGCGCGCACCGCATAGCGCAGCAGTGCCCAGACCTCCACGGCCCGGGCGGACTTCTCGTCGCGCAGTCCGGCGGTCGCGTCACACGCCTCGAGCGCCCGGTTGAAGCGCTCCCGGTCGATGCTCGGCGCCCCCTCCAGTACACGCGCGGCCTCCGCGCGGACGTTCGGGGCGGTGGGCTCCGCCCGACGTCCGGCGGCCCGGGTCCGGGTCCGGCCGATCTGGCTGCGCAGCATCGCCAGCACGATGCCGGGACGCTCGGCGACGGTCGGCTCGCTGAGGTCGAACCCCATGGTGCGATGGCCGTATGCGGCGATGTGGGTGGCGAAGCGGGTGGCGAAGTCGGGATCGACATCGGCCAGCTGCTCGACGCCGATCGAGCCGGCCCGCGGATCGACTGCGCCCAGCAACGCGGTACACAGCGCCGGCCGGCCCGCGGCGACGGAGGCGAGCTCGTCGAGTGCGACCGAGGCCGGCGGGCGTGGCGCGCCGGACACCTCGGCCAGCCGGATCGTCTGCGCGGCGTCCCAGCCCAGCAGGTCGCGGCAGAGGACACCGAGCTCGCCGAGCGCGACGATCCCGGCGCCGGCGACCCTGAAGTACGCCTCGTGCAGGTCGGCGAACAGCACCCGGACCCTCAGCAGGTGCGCGGCGAGCCAGGTCTGCGGCAGCGTGCTGAGATCGACCGAACGCAGCTCGACGGTACGCGCGGCGAACTCGGCCCGCCAGGCGTGGTGCCAGCGCTGCACGACCCGCCGGTACTCGCCGGCCAGGATCGCCTTGCCGAACCGGTCCCAGCGCGCCTCGTCGGTCTCGTCGTCGGCGGCCCGCCCGTGGTACGGCCAGCCGCCGATCTGCCGCAGGCACGGCAGCCCGTAGAGGCTGAACGCCACCATGTGCCGTGCAGTAGCGTTGAAGACCGGCCCGAAGACGGACTCCTGCATCGGCACCCAGGGCGTCGTGGTGTACGGGTCGCGGCGCCAGAAGCCGGGCGGCACCACCACGTCGATCGGCACGACGTCTGGTGCTGCGGCGGCGATCCGACCCGGTCGAGTCGGCAGCGTCGTGACCGGCCGGGCCTGCAGTAGCCACAGCCGCTGCTCCTTGTCGACCGCCCACTCGATATCCTGCGGGCCGCCCAGGTGCCGCGCCACGGCCGTGGCGAGCTCGGCGACGCGGGCGGCCGTCTCGGTGTCCAGGGCGCCGTGCGTGCCGGACAACTGCTCGGGCCGGCCGCCGCGGACCACCCAGTGGTCGGGATCGACGAGCCCGCTCACCATCTCGTCGGCGAGGCCGGGCACCGCGTCGACGACAAGTTCGTCGGCGCCGGTGACCGGATTGACGGTGAACGCCACGCCGGCGCTGACCGGTTCGACCATCCGCTGCACGAGGATCGCGACGCCGCGCTCGCCGTCCGTGCCGGTGTCCCGGTCGCGCCGGTAGCGGTGGACGCCGGCCCGGTCGCCCGACGCCTGACCGTCCACCACGGCGGCGATCAGCGTGCCGGGCGTGCACACGTCCAGCGTCGTGACGAGTTGGCCGGCGTACGAGGCGACGGTCCCGTCCTCGGCGACGCCGGATGACCGGACCGCCACCGGGCCGCCGAGCGTGGCGAACGCCGCGCTCAGTTCCGCGGCGGTCTCACGCGCGTCGGTGCCGACGGGCACGCAGAAGCCGTCGGGTACGGCGAACCCGGCCCGCCGCAGCGCTGCGAGCACCGCCGCTTTGCGCCCGACCAACGGCGCGTGGTCGGGGCCAACCTCGTCGAGCGGGATCCAGGGCGGGATCATCGCGGCACCACCGCCCCGGCGAGTCCGCGCATCGGTGCGGTGGCGAACTCGGCGACGCCCTCGGTGAAGCCGACGGTGGGCCGCCAGCCGCTCTCCGCGCGCAGCCGCGCGGCAGTAGCGAAGATATGCCGGACGTCGCCGACGCGGTACTCGCCGGTGACGATGGGCGGCGGCCCGCCCACCGCTTCGGCGAGCGCGGCGGCGAGGTCCAGGATGGTGTGCGGTGTGTCGGAGGCGACGTTGTACGCCCGGAACCCGTCGACCGGCAGGCTCAGCGCGGTGACGTTCGCGGCGGCCACGTCGGTCAGGTGGACGAAGTCGCGCAGCGGGCCACCGTCCTCGTATACGCGGGGCGGTTCACCGGCCGCCACGGCCGACCGGAACGTCGACGCGACGCCGGAGTACGGACTCGCGAACGGCATGCCGGGGCCGTAGACGTTGTGGTAGCGCAAGGCGATCGCCCGGCCACCGGTCTGCACCGCCCACGCCGCGACAAGAAGCTCCTGGGCCAGCTTCGTCACCGCGTACATGTTGCGTGGCGGGTCGGGCAGGTCGTCCTCGGTCGCCGCGCTCGCGGTCACGTCGGCGCCGCACCGCGGGCACCGCGGCTCGAACCGGCCCGCATCGAGGTCGCTCGACTCGCGGCGGCGGGGACGGACCCGGCCGTGCTCGGCGCAGTGGTAGCGGCAGTCGCCGTAGACGACGACGGAGCCGGCCAGCACCAGCCGGCCGACGTCGCGACGCAGCATGCCGGCGATCAGGACGGCGGTCGCGAGGTCGGAGTTGCCGGCGTAGTTGGGCGCTTCGCGGATCTCCTTGCCCCGTCCGACCATGGCGGCATGGTGGTTCACCAGATCCACGCCCCGCAGCGCTGCGTCGACCGTGTCCTCGTCGCGGAGATCGCCGTGGATGAACTCGACCCCGTCTGGTATCGCCGGCGGCTCACTGTGCGCGCTGCCGAGTAACGCGTCGAGAACCCGGACCCGGTGTCCGTCAGCGAGCAGCGCTTCGACCACGCGGGCGCCGATGAACCCGGCTCCGCCCGTCAACAGGATGTGCATGGAGCCTCCTCGAGGCGAAGCGATCGACGGTCGTCGGTTCGTCCGGAACGCGCACCGGCACCTCCACACCTCCCGGCACGAAGGCGTAGCCGCTGAGCCAGCCAAGAAGTTCGGCGCCACGACCGAGGTGGCGCAGGAGCGTGCCGACGCGCATGAGCGTCCTCCAACGTTCGAGCGGATCCGACAGGCATCTTTCCGGTACCGGCTTGAATCGCTTTCGGGTAGCGGCTGGACAAAGCTTTCTGGTAGCGGCTCGACGGGTGCTGAAGGCTCGCTCGACGCGTGGGCCGCCGGCCGCAGTCCACCACGCCTCCAGCCGGCCTCGACGCCGGTGCCGGACGCTGCTGCCGGAGGTGAGGCGGCATGGTGGCTTGGACGCTCGCGATCGCGGTGCTGGTCGGTGCAGGCATCACGGCGGGAGTGATGATGGCAGTGGCGCTCAGCATCGTGCCGGCGTTCGCGGCCCTTGCGCCGGAGCGCTACGTCGAGACGCACAAGCTTGTCGGGCGCTACTTCGACCGGCTCATGCCACCGCTGGTACTCACCACGATCGTCACCGCCGTGACCGGTGCCGTCCTGGCACCGGCCTCGGCGAGCCGGGTGCTGTTCGCCGCCGCGGCGGTGTTCCTCGGCGGCGTGTCGGCGGTGTCGCAGCTCGGCAACGTCCCGATCAACCGCCGGGTCAAGGCGCTGGCCGCCGGGCCGGTCCCGGCCGGCTGGCACGATCCGCGTGCCGCGTGGGGTCGCCTCCATCTGATCCGCACGTCGTTTGCCGTGCTCGCCCTCTGCACCGCCGCGACGACCGCGGTGTCGTTGCGCTGAAGCGGGCGTGGTGCGGCCGAATCAGGAAGGCAACGGATGACATCCACCGAAGTGCGGGTGCCCGTGGACGCGGCGAGCGTGAAGCGACTCGCCAACGGGTTCTGCACCGCCAAGATCCTCTTGACCGGCGCCGAACTCGGCCTGTTCGAAACGCTCGCCGCTGGTCCGGCGACCGAAAGCGAGATCGTGGCGCGGCTCGGGCTCAACGGCCGCGGGCTCCGCGACTTCCTCGGTTCGTTGGTGGCGCTCGGGCTGCTGCTCAGATCCGGCGAGCAGTATGCGAACACCGAGATCGCCGACCGCTTCCTGGCGCGAGCCGGCGGGGAGTACCTGGGCGGATTCCTGCATCGGGCCGACGCCATGCTCTATCCGGTGTGGGGCCGGTTGGGCGACGCGCTGCGCACCGGCGAGCCGCAGGTGGCCGACGCCGGCGACGGCAGCTTCGGGCACATGATCGCCGACCCGGCCCGGCTGCGCCAGTTCCTCGGCATGATGGACGCGATGAACGGCCCGGTGGCCGGACTACTCGCCGACGCGTTCGACTGGTCGCAGTACCGCAGCTTCGCCGACATCGGCGGTGCCCGCGGCAACCTGGCCGCGCGGCTCGTCACGGCGCGGCCGCACCTCTCGGCGACGGTATTCGACCTGCCGGAGATGGCGGAGCCGTTCGCCGAGCACATGGACCGGCACGGCACGGCCGCGTCGGTGTTGTTCACCGGCGGCGACTTCTTCGCCGATCCGCTGCCCTCCGCCGATGTCCTGATCTTCGGCCACGTCCTGCACGACTGGTCCGCGGCGCAGAACGCGGCGCTGCTCGCCAACGCGTACGAGTCGGTGCCGGTCGGCGGCGCCGTGCTGGTCTACGACGCGATGCTCGACCCGGACGTCCCGGACCTCGCCCGTATGCTGGTGAGCCTCAACATGCTGCTGGTGACGGCGCGCGGCGCCGAGTACCCGGTCGCGGACTGCCGCGACTGGTACCGCCTCGCCGGATTCACCGACGTGACCGCCCGCCCCCTCGGTGCCAACGACACGTTGGTGATCGGCTACCGGCGGAAGTGACCGGCATGCGGGTCCTTTTTGTCACGTTCAACGGCGGGTCGCACTTCTACTCGATGGTGCCGCTCGGCTGGGCGCTGGCGGCCGCCGGGCACGAGGTGCGGGTGGCGGCCGCCCCGTCGTTCGCCGGCACCGTCGCGGCGGCCGGTCTTGTCGCCGTGCCGGTCGGCGACGAGCCGGATCTGCGCAGCGCCTACACCGGCGCCGCACCGGGCGCCGGGCGGGGCAGCCGGTCGCTGGGCATGTTCCTCACCGCCGCCGAGGCGATGGCGGGCGAACTGCGTACACTCGCCGGCCGCTGGCGTCCCCACGTCATCGTCTACGGGCCGCGCGCCTACGCCGGTGTGCTCGCCGCCGCAGAGATCGGCGTGCCGGCCGTACGCCATCTGTGGGGCATCGACTTCGCACACGACCAACGCGACCGGGAACGGCCGCAGCTCGACGCGTTCTTCCAGCGGCACGGCGCCGCCGACGTCGACCCGTTCGGTGCGCTGACCGTCGACCCGTGCCCGCCGAGCCTGCAGCTCGACACCGGTCTGCCGGTGTTGCGGCAGCGCTACGTTCCCTACAACGGGCTGGAGCACGCGCCGGGCTGGGCGCTGCGGGATGCCGTCCACGACCTGTCGCGGACGAGACGGGCCTGCGTCACCTGGGGCACGACGTTCGGTACGGACAAGGTCAACCCGGTGGAGGTGGTCAGTGAGGGACTGGCCGGCCTCAGCGTCGAGGTGGTGGTCGCCGTCACGGCCGCCCAGCGTGACCACGTCGGCGCGTTGCCGCCGGGCGTGCGGGTCGTGGCCGACGTGCCGCTGCACCTGCTCCTGCCACATTGCGGCGTGGTCGTGCACCACGGGGGCGCCGGCACGAACCTCACTGCGGTCAGCTGCGGGGTGCCGCAACTGACGGTGCCGGCACGCGGCGACCATCCACTCAACGCCGAACGCATCGTGCACGCGGGCGTTGGCCGCCGGATAGCGCTCGACGAGTTCGGACCCGCGACGATCGGCCGCGAAGTCTGGCAGCTATTGGACGACGTCGCGTACCGCGAAGCGGCCGCCCGGGTCCGTGCGGAGGTGCGGGCCGCGCCGGCACCCGCGGCCGTGGTCGTCGACATCGAGCGCATCGCGGGCCGGTAGACCAGGCGGACCCTCCGCCCGCCGGGATGGGCGAGCGGAGGTCCAGCTCCTCATGCCTGGCAGACGAATCCGGTGAAGTACGGCTGCACGGCGATGTCCTTCACGTCTGCGAAGATGTCGTTCAGCGCGGCGATCGTTTCGGCGCTCGTGGACAGCTGGGTGCGGTACGACCCGGTGCGCAGTCGCCCGCCGGACACTCGGACGAGTACCGCGGTCGACAGGAACCCGGCCGTGCGCACCAGATGCCGCATACTGCCGTACCGCTTGCGCTGGAAGTCGTGGTAGTTGTCGGCGGTCCAGACGTTGCCGATGAACAGGCCGCCGGGTTTGACGAAGCTGTGCAGGCGGGTCAGCACCTGCCGCAGGTCGCCGAGGTGATGGATCGCGTCGACGCACACGACGAGGTCGAATAGGCCGATGTCGTCGGTCTTCCAGAAGTCGGCTTGCAGGAATGTCACGTGCGCCTCGGGCACCCGCCCCCGGGCGATCCGCAGCCCGTCCGGGGAGATGTCGAGGGCGAGGATGCTGCGCGCGTCGATCCGGTCGGTGGCCATCCTGGTGAACTCGCCCGTGCCGCACGCGAATTCGCCGACGGTTTCGACATCTGCCGCGTACCGGTCGAAGAACGTTTCGATGGCGGCCTTCTGATCCCGGAACGTGTCGCCGAGGATCTGATGCTGCTCGGCCGTGTCGCGGTCCCAGAACCGCGCGGCCCAGTACCTGCGTCCGTCGGGCGGCCGTTGGGCGAGGATCTTCTTGCCGTAGCTGGCCATCAGTTCTGTGATCACGCTACCTCCTGGTCGATCGGGAACGACTGGGACACCGGGATCGCGGACGGCCGTTGGACATCGGCCGGCAGCCGGTGGTCGAGTGCTCGTGCCGCGACCGCCAGGCCGACGGCGGCCGCACAGGTCACCACGGCGATCCCGAGGTAATATCCGGCGCCGGCGACCGAGGCCCCCTGTGCCACTTGACCGAACACACCGGCGCCGAGTGCTGAAAAGAGCCAGAACAGCCCGATCAGCCGGCCGCCGTGGCCGGGCGGCCCGACCTCGGCGCAGAGACTCAGCAGGATCGGGGCCAGGCTGAGTTCACCGCAGACCTGCAACAGGTAGACGCCGACGAGCCAGACCGGCCCGACCGGACCGGATCGGGCCTGCAGCGCGGCGAACAGCATCACCAGGAAGCTGACGCCCATGAGCAGGAGACCGGCCGCGACCTTCGGGACCGGCGGGACCAGCCGGCCCCGGTGCAGCCACAGCCAGCCGAACGCCGGTGCCAGCACCAGCAGGAAGAACGGATGCGCGGCGAGGAACCAGCTCACCGGAACGGTGAAGCCGCCCATGCCGCGCCGGACGTGGTCGTGCGTGAACTGGCTCAGCACCGAGCCGCTCTGCGCGTACAGGCCCCAGAACAACGCGGCGGACAACAGCAGCCAGCGCAACGCCCGCAGTTGGTGGCGATGGCCGTCGGTCATCTCGGGGGCGCGCATCAGCGAGTGGTACGCCAGGAACGGCGCGAGGATCAGGCCGAGCGCGACCAGCGCCAGCGCCGCGCGCGGGCCGGCCGCGCTGACCACGGCGACGACCGCCGCGACCGCGACGAGGACGACGGTGCCGGCCCGTCGCACGACGGGCCGGGCGGCCTCTGGCGCGACCGGATGGCGGGGACGGGTGTCCGCTTCGGCGAAGTGCCGCCGACCCGCAGCGAACGTCACCACGCCGAGGCCCATGCCCACACCAGCGCAGGCGAAGCCGAGGTGCCAGTTCACACGCTCACCGAGGAAGCCGACCAGCAGCGGGGCGAGGATCGCGCTGACCTGGATGCTCATGTAGAAGAACGAGAATGCCGCCTCGCGCCGGCCCCGGCCCTCCGGGTGCAGACCGCCGATCATCGACAGCATGGCCGGTTTGATGAGCCCGGTGCCGGCGACGATGGCGACGAGTCCGAGTGGCAGGCAGACGGTGGCCGGCACGGCGAGCAGCAGGTGCCCGAGCATGACGAGCACGCCGCCGTACATCGTCGACGGTGCGGCACCGAGGACCCGGTCGCACAGCCAGCCCCCGGGCAGTGCCGCGGCGAACACCAGTGCCAGGTAGGCACCGAAGATCGCGGCACCCGCGGACGCCGACAGGCCGACGCCGCCGTCGCCGCGGTCGGCGACCAGGTACAGGTACAGGATCGCCTGCATGCCGTAGAAGCTGAACCGTTCCCAGATGTCGACGACGAACAGGATTCGGAACGATGAGCCGCCACGCACCGCTTCAGGCATGAGCGGACCGTGCCACGGCCGGCTCGTGGCCCGGTCGAGGTTCGATCCGCTCGGCTGTCCAAACCGGCCGGTCGTCGAATTCCATGGACGCCATGCGTACAGGTGCGTCGCCGGTCCAGCGCAGTGTCGACTGGCCCGGCTGCCAGAACGTCCGTGATCTCGGTGGCCTGCCGGTGGGTGCGGGCCAGACCCGATGGGGCCGGTTGTACCGGTCCGACTCGCTGTTCCGGCTCACCGCCGCCGGTCGGGCCGCGGTCCGCGCGGCCGGTGTGTCCCTCGTGGTCGATTTACGGGAGGGGCCGCTGCAGGAGGCGCAACCGCATCCGTTCCGGGCCGCCGGCACCGGCCCGCGAGTCGTGGCACTGCCGTTGGTGCCGCCTGGTTTTCCGTTCCCGATTCCCCTCGAAGGCGGGTACTGCGCGCTGCTGGGCGCTGCGGCCGCCGCCGACCGGGTGCGGCCGATCGTGCGCGCCATTGCGGAGGAGAGCGGACCGATCGTGTTCCACTGCCACTCGGGGGCGGGGCGGACCGGCACGCTCGCGGCGGTGCTGCTCGCCGCCGTCGGCGTCACCGCCGAGGCCATCGCCGAGGACTTCCTCGCCAGCATGTCGGCCGAGCACTTCGCCGCCGACCAGATCGGACTCGCTGCGAATGTCGCACCGCAGCTGCTTGACCACCTCGACACGGCCTATGGCGGCGCGGTGGCGTATCTACGCTCGGCCGGTGTCGCCGATGCCGACCTCGACCGGCTGCGCCGGCGCCTGGTGCCGTGGTGACACCCGGCAGGCGCCGCTTCCAGGACGGCTTGAGCGCTGCGCGAGCCGCCGATCCGACGATGGCGTCGGCAGCGACGGAGTGAGGGGGGCGCGCGGTGAGCCAAGCATTACCACGTCGGATGGCGCGAGCAGAGGTGAAGTCCAACCGTCGGCGCGGCGGCGACATCCGAGTCGTGCTCGGCCCGGCGACCGTCGGTGCCACGTCGGGTTTCCTGGGCTCGCTCGTGCTCGCGCCGGGGGAGTCCGTGTCGGAGCACTATCACCCGTATTCGGAGGAGTACCTCTACGTCGTGCGGGGATCGGCCGTCGTCCAGGTGGACGGCGAGCCCGTCGAGCTGGCAGCCGAGGAGGGCCTGCTGATGCCGATCGGTGTCCGGCACCGGGTGGAGAACCACGGGCCGGACGAGATGTCGGCGGTGTTCTTCCTGGCGCCGCTGGCACCCCGCCCGGATCTCGGCCACGTCGACACCGAGCCGGTGCCCATCCCCGCCGGACCTGACTCGCCTGTGGGCGGCGCCCGATGAGCGGACGGCGTGCCGTCGTGACCGGTATCGGCGTGGTCGCGCCGGGTGCGATCGGCACCAAGGAGTTCTGGGACCTGCTCAGCTCGGGCCGTACGGCGACCCGCCGGTTGACCCACTGCGACCCGGCACCGTTTCGCTCGCAGCTGGCCGCCGAGTGCGACTTCGACCCGATCGCTGCCGGGCTGAGCCCGCGGCAGGTGCGCCGTATGGACCGGGCCGCGCAGTTCGCCGTGGTGGCCGCCCGGGAGGCGCTGGCCGACAGTGGTGCGACGCTCACCGGCGACCAGGGCGACGCGATCGAGCTGACGCACGACCTGCCCCCGGAGCGCTGCGGCGTGGTGATCGGCTCCGCGGTCGGGGCGACGGTGAGCCTGGAGCGGGAGTACCAGGTGGTCAGCGACAGCGGCCGGCAGTGGATCGTCGACAGCGGCTACGGCACACCGGGCCTGTACCACCATCTCGTGCCCAGCAGCTTCGCCGCCGAGGTGGCGTGGCTGTGCGGGGCGCAGGGGCCGGTGACCACGGTCTCCACCGGCTGCACCTCCGGGCTGGACAGCATTGGGCACGCCGCCGCGCTCATCACCGAGGGCTCGGCCGACGTCGTCGTGGCGGGCGCGACAGACGCCCCGATCTCGCCGATCACCATCGCCTGCTTCGACGCGATCAAGGCCACCTCGGTCGCCAACGACTCGCCGGCCACCGCCTCGCGACCATTCGATCTGCATCGCGACGGGTTCGTCCTCGGTGAGGGCGCCGCCGTGCTCGTCCTGGAGGAGGAGGAACGCGCCCGCAAGCGCGGCGCGCACGTGTACGCGAAGCTCATCGGCTTCGCCAATCGCAGCAACGCGTTCCACATGACCGGGCTCAAACCCGACGGTCGGGAGATGGCCGAGGCGATCCGGGTGGCCATGGACCGCGCGCGGGTCAGCCCGGACGACATCGACTACATCAACGCGCACGGCTCGGGCACCCGCCAGAACGACCGGCATGAGACGGCCGCGTTCAAGCGCAGCCTCGGCGAGGCCGCGTACAGGATCCCGGTGAGCTCCATCAAGTCGATGGTCGGTCACTCGCTCGGCGCGATCGGCGCGATCGAACTGGCGGCGTGCGCGCTGAGTATCGAGCACCAGGTCGTGCCGCCCACGGCGAACCTGCACACCAGTGATCCGGAGTGCGACCTCGACTACGTCCCCAACGCGGCCCGGGAGCACGCCGTGGACGTCGTGCTCAGCGTCGGCAGCGGGTTCGGCGGCTTTCAGACCGCGGTGCTCCTGGCGGGTCCCGGAAAGGCGGCACGCGGATGAGGGCGGTCTTCACCGGCGTCGGCGTCGTCGCGCCCAACGGACTCGGCGTCGAGAAGTTCTGGGAGGCGACGCTGAGCGGCCGGCGGGCCATCGCCCGGATCAGCCGGTTCGAGTCGGGGGGTTACTCGACCCGGCTCGCTGGCGAGGTGGCGGCGTCGTTCGGCCCGGAACGGGTTCCCGGCAGGCTCGCGGTGCAGACCGACAGGTGGACGCAGTTCGCGTTCGTCGCGGCCGACGAGGCGATACGGATGGCCGGCTTCGACCCGGCGCAGCTCGACGAGTACGAGATGGCGGTCGTCACTGCCTCGTCGTCGGGTGGCAACGAGTTCGGCCAGCGGGAGATCTCACAACTGTGGTCCCAAGGCCCGCAGTTCGTCGGCGTGTACCAGTCGATCGCGTGGTTCTACGCCGCGACGACCGGTCAGCTGTCCATCCGGCACGGCATGCGGGGACCGTGCGGCGTGTTCGTCGGCGAACAGGCCGGCGGGCTCGACGCGATCGGCGAGGCGCGGCGAGTGCTGGCCCGGGGCGCCCGCGCAGTGCTCACCGGCGGTACCGAGGCACCTCTGTCTCCGTTCGCGCTGACCTGCCAGATCGGCGGCGCGCGGCTCAGCTCCTGCGACGACCCGGCCCGCGCCTACCAGCCGTTCGGCGCCGATGCGCAGGGCCACGTGCCCGGTGAGGGCGGGGCGATGCTACTCATGGAGGACGCCGGGCACGGCAGGTCCGCGCAACATCCACTGGGGAGGCTCGCGGGCTACGCGTCCACGTTCGACCCGCGCCCCGGTTCGGGTCGCCCGCCGACGCTTCGCCGGGCGATCGAGCGGGCACTCGGGGACGCTGGGCTGAGCGCGGCCGACATCGACGTGGTGTTCGCCGACGCGGCTGGGGAGCGCGGCAGCGACCGGGACGAGGCGCAGGCCATCGCCGAGGTCTTCGGCGCCGGTGCGGTGCCGGTCACCGCGCCGAAGAGCATGGTCGGACGCCTCTACGCCGGTGGCGGGCCGCTCGACGTCGTGTGCGCGCTGCTGGCGATCCGCGACGGGGTGGTGCCGCCCACCGTCGGTGTCGCAGAGCTCGCCCCGAACTGCCCGATCGACCTCGTCAGGGACGAACCGCGAGCGGTGAACGTGCGCGCGGCGTTGGTCGTCGCCCGCGGATACGGCGGGTTCAACTCGGCCGTGGTGATCACCGGGCCGAACGACGCGGCGAAGGAGCCGACATGGACAGGGTAACCGTCTACGACCTGACCGAGTTGATGCGGCAGGCGTCGGGCGACACGACGATCGAGCTGGGCGAGGGCTGGCTGGACCGTAGCTTCGCCGACCTGGGCTGCGACTCACTGGCGGTGCTGGACATCGCCGGGCGAATCCAGCGCGATTACAAGATCGCCGTGCCGGACGACGGGATCGAGCCGTCCATGACGCCCAGAGACGCGCTCGACGCGGTCAACCGGCTCGCTGGACCGGCGTGACGATGACCGGCCGAACGGACAACAGCACCGTCATCGACGCGCCGATGGACCTGGTCTGGCGGATGACCAACGACGTCGCGTCGTGGCCGCAGCTGTTCAGCGAGTACGCCGAGGCGGAGATCCTTGAGCAGGACGGGCCGACCGTCCGCTTCCGCCTCACCACGCACCCCGACGAGCAGGGGCGGGTGTGGAGCTGGGTGTCGGAGCGCACCGCCGACGTCGAGCACCGCACGGTACGGGCGCGGCGTATCGAGACCGGCGCGTTCGAGTACATGAACATCGTCTGGCGGTATGAGCAGTCGGACGGCGGCGTGCTCATGCGGTGGCAGCAGGACTTCCACATGAAGCCCGGCGCGCCGCTCGACGACGCCGGCATGACCGAGCGCATCAACCGCAACTCGGTGGTCCAGATGGCACGCATCAAGGACATCGTCGAGACGTCCGCCCGCGCGGAACGTCCGTGAGCACGGTGGCCGCGTTCCTCCTGGTCGTCGTCCTCGTCGCCGGTGGCGTGGCCAGCGGCGTGCTGCTGTCCACCGTGGTCGGCATCGTGCCGTTCATGCTCGCGTCGGACTACCGGCGGTACGTGCAGACCGTGCAGTTTCTGCGGCCACGGTTCGATCCACTGATGCCGGCGACCAACGGGCTCACCGTCCTCGGTGACGCCGGCCTGGTGATCGTCGCACCGCAGTGGCCCGCGCGGATCCTGTTCGCCGCCGCGGCGGTGCTCGTCGCCGGCACGATGCTCGTTTCGATCGTCAAACAGGTTCCGGTCAACCGCTACGTGGTCGGCCTGGATCCGCAGCGCGAGCCGGACGACTGGCCGGCCCGCGATCCCCGGCGCCGCTGGCGCAACTGGAACGTCATCCGTACGTCGTTCGCCGTCGTGGCCCTCGCGCTCAACGCGAGCGGCGCGGCCCTGCTGAGCTGACCCGTCCTGGAGGTACCGCGATGCAAGCAGACCCGTCGAAGATCAGCGTTGCCGGCCGTCGAGTGCTGGTGACCGGAGGTACCCGCGGCGTGGGCCGCGGCATCGCGACGACGCTTGCGGCCGCCGGCGCCGACGTGCTGGTGTGCCACCGGCAGCGCAGCGAACTGGCGGACAGCCTCGCCGCCGAGTTGAAGGCGACCGGCGGCAACCACCACATCATCACCGCCGACGTGTCCGATCCAGACGAGGTGGCGCGCCTGACCGGCGAGTGCCGCGACCGGCTCGGCGGACTCGACGTCGTGGTGAACAACGCCGGCGCCATCAGCCACGTGCCGTTCGCCGAGCTGTCGCTGGCCGAGTGGCGGCGGGTGGTCGACACGGACCTCACCGCGGCGTTCCTTGTGACGCAGCGGGCCCTGCCGTTGCTCGGCCCGGGCGCCAGTATCGTCAACATCGGGTCGCGAGTGGCCACGGTGGGCCTGCCGTTGCGGGCGCATTACACTGCGGCCAAGGCGGGCCTGATCGGGCTGACCCGGAGCCTGTGCAAGGAACTCGGCCCGCAGGGGATCCGGGTGAACCTCGTCTCCCCCGGCGTGATCGATACCGAGGTCGAGTTGCCCGAGGCCGTGCGCCGACGGTACGACACCATGACCGCCCTCGGCCGCCTCGGGCGGCCCGCCGAGATCGGTGGCGTGGTGCTCTTCCTCGCCAGCGACCTGTCCTCCTACGTCAGCGGCGAGATCATCCACGTCGACGGGGGCATCTGATGGGAGAACCCCTGCCCGACTACCCGTTCGCGTGGACCGGGCCGGTCGACACGCCACCCGAGATGGCGAAGCTGCGCGACCGGCCGGCCCTTCGCGTACGCCTGCCGAGCGGCGATGTCGCGTGGCTCGTCACCCGCTACCACGACATCCGCACGATGTTGTCGGATCCGCGGCTGAGCAAGAACCGCAACCGCCCGGATGTGGCACGGATGACGGCCACCAAGACCAAGGTGTTCCAGCGCCAGGTCGATATGGATCCGCCCGCGCACACGCGGATGCGCCGTCTTGTGATGCAGGCGTTCACCGCGACCCGGGTCGAGGCGATGCGTCCGGCGGTCGAGTCCATGGTGGACGACCTTGTCGGCGCCATGCTGGCGGGCGGTTCGCCGGGCGAGCTGAACTCGCAACTCACGCTGCCGTTGAGCATCAACGTCATCTGTACGTTGCTGGGCGTGCCCGCTCAGGACAAGCACCACTTCGAGGGCGGTACGGCCGCGCCGGCGTGGGACTACATGCGCGGCCTCATCGAGGACAAGCGCCGGCAGCCCGACGACGGCCTGATCAGCGCGCTGATCGCGGTCCACGACGAGGACAACAGCCGGCTCAGCGATCACGAACTGCGCTGGTGGTGCATGCTGCTTCTGCTCGCCGGCTACGAGACCACGGCTGCGCAGCTGGGCGGGGCCGTCGTCAGCCTGCTGGCCCACCCGGGGCAGTTCCGATTGCTGCGGGAGGATCCCACGCTGGCGCCCTCGGCCGTGGAGGAGCTACTGCGCCGCCAGGTCGTGGGTGCGTCGTTGTCCATGCTGCGCTACGTCACCGACGACATCGAGGTTGGCGGGGTCCGGATCCCCAAGGGGGCCAGCGTGATCGCCGCGCTCGAGTCGGCGAATCTCGACGAGACGGTGTTCGAGGACCCGGACCTCCTGGACATCACGCGCCGGGACAACCGGCAGCTGCTGTTCAGCGCGGGCCCGCACTTCTGCGTGGGCGCCGCGCTGGCCCGGCTGGAGATGCAGGTGGCACTCAACCGGCTGGCCCGGATTCCGGCCCTGCGGCTCGCCGTCGCGCCGGAGCAACTCAACCGCAAGGACGACCCGTTCCTGCAGTCGTTCGTGGATATTCCCGTCGCCTGGGGCGACGTCCCGGAGGGGGTCTGAGATGACAACCGAACCCGTCGCCTACCCGTTCAAGCGGCCGTCCGCGCTCGACCCGCCCAAGGAGCTTGCCGACCTGCGCAAGCGCCCGGCCGTACCGGTAACGCTGCCCAGCGGTGACCGGGCGGTGCTGGTTACCCGGCACGAGGACGTGCGGTCGGTGCTATGTGACCCGCGGGTCAGCCGCAACATGAACCGGCCCGGCGCGGCGCGGATCACGCACGGCAACGCGATGTTCAACGACGAGCGGATCAATCCCGACCCACCGGAGCACACGCGGGTGCGGCGCCTGGTGATGCACACGTTCTCGGCCGCGCGGGTGGAGTCGCTGCGCCCGTCGGTGCAGGCGATCGCCGACTCCCTCGTCGACACCATGGCCGCCGGTTCGCCGCCAGCCGACGTGAACGAGGCGCTGGCGTTCCCACTGAGCATCCAGGTGGTCTGCGAACTGCTCGGCGTGCCTGGCGAGGACCGCGACAGGTTCCGCGATTGGACCGACGCGTTCCTCTCCGTCAGCCGGTTCCCGCCCGAGCAGATCCGCGCCTCGATGATGGAGTTGCGCCAGTACATCGGCGACCTCATCGAGGCGAAGCGGGTGGCACCCGGCGAAGACCTCATCAGCGGGCTCATCGCCGTGCACGATGACGACGACGGTCGGCTCACCGAGTACGAGCTGCACTGGTGGACGAGGCTGCTGCTGCTGGTCGGCTATGAGACCACGGCGACCCAGATCGCCGGCAGCGTGGCGCTGTTGCTGGCCCACCCGGATCAGCTTCATGCCGTACGCGAGGACATGACGCTGCTGCCCGGCGCCATCGAAGAGATGCTGCGCTGGAAGCTCGTCGGCTCGTCGGTCTCGATGCTGCGCTACGTCACCGAGGACATCGAGGTCGGTGGCGAGGTGATACCCGCCGGGACCAGTGTAATCCCGGCCGCCGACTCGGCGAATCAGGACGAGCGCGTCTTCGCCGATCCGTGGCGCTTCGATGTGACCCGCACCGACAATCACCACCTCACGTTCAGCGCCGGTCCGCACTTCTGCATCGGCGCCGCGCTGGCCCGACTCGAACTGCAGATCGCGCTCAGCACGCTGCTCGCCCGGTTCCCCAAGCTCCATCTCGGCGTGCCACCCGGTGAACTGCGCCGCTACGAGGGCGCACTGCTGGAGGGCTTCGTCGAGGTGCCGGTCGCGTGGTGAGTGAACGATGAAGGTGACGGTGATGCGGGACCTGTGCTGCAGCACCGGTCAATGTGAACTCGCCACGCCGGAGGTGTTCGGGTTGGACGACGACTGCGTCGTGGTCGTCCGCCTTCCCGAACCGCCGGAGGCATTGCACGACGCGGTACGCGAGGCCGCCCGGCGCTGTCCCACCGGCACGATCCGGATCGACGGGCAGGACGCGGGATGAGGGCCCTGTTCACCACGTGGGCGTGGCCGTCGCACCTGTATCCGATGGTGACGCTGGCTTGGGCGATGCGTACCGCAGGCCACGACGTGCTGGTGGCCAGCCAGCCCGCGCTGATACCGCAGATCATGGCGGCCGGCCTGACCGGCGTGGCCACCGGGGAGGACGTCGACCACGCCGCGCTGCGGGCGCGGGTGCTCGGCGGCGGCGCGATCTCGGCCGTACCCGCGCCACCACCCGCGGGCGCCACCGTGCAGGAGTGGGACGAGCGGCGGCGCGAACGCGTACGGCAGGTCTTCGCGGTGTTCGCGGCGCGGGCGGACCTCATGGTCGACGACCTGATCAGCGTCGGCGACGACTGGGGAGCCGACGTCGTCGTGCACGAGCCGACGACCTACGCCGGGCCGATCGCCGCCAAGGCGCTCGGCATCCCGTCGGTGCGGCACACATACGGCGTCGATATCACCTACCAGGGCCGCCAGCTCGAACCGGACCTCGTCGCGCCGATCGCCGACCGGCTCGGACTGTCCAGTGTGGACATGCTTGGCGCCGCGACGGTCGATCCGTGCCCGCCGAGCATGCAGGTGCCCTCGACCGTGCGTCGCCGCCTGCTCATGCGGTACGTGCCGTACAACGGATCTGGGCTGGCGCCCCGGTGGCTGCTGGAGGAGCCGAAGCGGCCCCGGATCTGCGTCACCTGGGGCACGTCGACCGGGCGCATGGTGGCACCCAGCGAGCACCTCGCCGCGCGGGCGGTCGAGGCGTTGCGCACGGTCGGTGGCGAACTCGTCGTGGCGGTCGCCGAGGCCGATCTCGAGTTGCTCGGCCCGCTGCCGGACGACGTGCGTGTGGCGTGCTCGATGCCGCTGCACCTGGTGCTTGGCAGCTGCGATCTGGTGGTCCACCAGGGCGGGATGGGTACCGCGATGACCGCGACGGCCGCGGGCGTGCCACAGCTCATCGTGCCGCACCTGCCCGATCAGCTGTTCTACGCCCGCCAGGTCGCGGATACCGGCGCCGCGATGTTCCTGCCCACGACCGAGGCGACCACGGACGCGATCCGCGAGGCCGGCGCGACGATGCTCGACACCGCGGCGTTCGCCGAACGCGCCCGGCAACTGCGTACAGAGATCGAAGGCATGCCCGCGCCCGCCGCGGTGGCGCGGCGACTCGCCGATCTGAAGGGAGCGAACGATGGCTGAAACCGTGGTCGCCGGGCCGGGGCCGTTCGGCCCGTCGCGCAGCGCCGGTCGGCGGCGGGCCGACGTGCTGGCGTTGCTCGAAAGCGAACGGCACCTGTGGCTTGCATCCGCCGCGGATGGCGACGCGCACCTGATCCCGGTCGCGTTCGTCTGGCACAAGGGCGAGGTGCTGATGGCGACGAGTGCGGCCAGCCGCACCGCTCGCAACCTGCGTGCGGCCGGCCGGACGCGCATCGCGCTCGGCCACACCCGCGACGTCGTGCTGATCGACGGCACGGTCGACCTGGTGTCCGTCCACGACGTAGACACCGCCACTGCCGTCAAGCTTGCGACACTGCCGATCAGCCCGCTGCGAGCGCCCGGGATGGTCTGCATACGGCTGCGCCCGCGGACCGTCCTGGCCTGGCGCGGACCGCAGGAGATCGACACGAGGGTCGTCATGCGCGACGGGCGCTGGCTTGCCGAACCGGACGGGGCAGCACACGAGGAGGAGATCGGCGAGGACGGGCTGCGGCTGGTGCGGCTGACCGACGATTTCGCCTGTTACGCACCTGAGGAGACCGAGACGCGCTTCGTTTACCGGGAAATCTTCGAGTCCGGCCAGTACGTCCGCGATCCGCTGCCCACCGATCCCGGCCAGCTGATCGTCGATGTGGGCGCGAACATCGGGCTATTCTCGCTGTTCGTTAAGCGGCAGCTGCCCGACGCCACCGTGGTCGCTGTGGAGCCGGTACCGCTGCTCGTGACGGCGCTGCGGAAGAACCTGGCCCGGCACGGCGCCGAGGGCGTCGAGGTGTACCCGATCGCGCTGGGCAGCGAACCGGAGCTCGGCGTCGGTTTCACGTACTACCCGCGGCGCCCGGCCAACTCCACCCGGTACCCCCGGGAGAAGGACGGTCAGGTCGCGGTCGTCGCCCGGTACGCGGGCGAGGAGCGGGCCCAGCGGCTGTTCGCGGCCGAACCGGTGATCGCCGACGTCGACACGTTGACGGCGTTGCTGGATCGGCGGCGCGACGACCGCCCGATAGCGCTGCTGAAGGTCGACGTGGAGGGGGCCGAACTGGCCGTCCTGCACGGTGTGGACGCCCGGCACTGGCCCCGCGTGCAGCGGATCGCGGTCGAGGTCTACGACGTGGACGGCCGGCTCGACGCGGTGACCGGACTGTTGACCGGACAGGGTTTCCAGGTCGAGGTGGAGAGCGTGCCCGAACTCCCGCCGGACCTGAAGATGTACGTGGTGCGTGCGTTCAGGTGAGCGCGACGAGCCGGTCCACGAGGTCGCTCGGGGTCGGGAAGCCGCGCATCTCGTCGCGGATCGACTCGGCTGCGGCACGGGGCTTCTGCTCGTGCAGCATCCGGTCGATCTGCCCACGCAGCGTCTCCGTGTCCAGCCGGCTGGCGAGCAGGTGGCTCGCCGCGCCCGTCGGTTCGATCCGGCGCGCGTAGTACACCTGGTCCGGCACGTGCGGCACGAGCACCTGCGGGAGTCCGTGCACCAGCGCGTTCATCATGGTGCCGCCGCCGCTCTGGTGCACGACCGCGGCGCAGCCGGCGAACAACGGGTCCAGCGGCAACCGGCCGACGTGGCGCACGTTGGGCGGCAGGTTCCCGAAGTACTGCCGGTGCGAGTCCTCGACCGCGACGACCACCTCGGCGTCCATGTCCGCGAGGACGTCGACCACCACCGGCGCGTGGAACATCGAATTGCCGCCGATGACCGCGAGCGACGTGCCCCAGGTGACGCAGACCCGTGGCCGCTGCGGCGGTTCGAACAGCCAGTCCGGGACGACACCCGGACCGTTGTGCGGCACGTACCGCACCGGCCAGTGTTCACCGGGCGACGGCGTTCGCAGCGACACCGGGTTCGGGTCGATCGTGACCGGGCTGTACGTGTCGACGGCGTCGAGTCCGAACCGCGCGGCCAGCGGTGCCAGTAGTTCCTGCTCCGCCGGGCGGGTCAGCTCGCTGATGTCCAGCGCCCAGAGCACGCGAACGGCCGGCACGCCGAGTACCTGGGCCACGATCGGGCCGGCGTATCCCATCGGTTCGTGGATGATCAGATCGGGCCGCCACTGCCGGGCGAACTCGACCATGTCGTCGGCGATGTTCTCGGCGCAGGCGGTGATCGTGGCCACTGCCCGCCGCAGTCGGCTCGGTGCCCGCCGATCCTCGACCGGCTCGTCGGGCGAGCCCTCGTCAGCTGCCCGAGGCTGGCGGTACATGAAGTCGGCCGCATCGACGTCCGCACCCACCGGCACCGGCGTCAGCCCGCTGCCGGCCACCACGGACGCGAAGCCGGGCGGGCAGGCCACGCGGACCTCGTGGCCGGCCGCTCGCAGGGCCCAGCCGATGGGCACCACCGGATAGAAGTGGGTGGCCCACGACCACGTCGTCATCAATACCCGCATGTGGACAGGTTGCCGCCCGGCGTTCGCGGGCCGCTCGAAGTCGTCTCGACGAGTCTTGGACCGCCATGCGCGACGCTGTCCCACGACGCGACGATGAGCGAGGAGTGTCCTATGCGGCTTGGAGTGTTTCTGTCGTACTCGACCGCACCGGCCGTGGCCCGCGAGGCCGAACGGCTGGGCTACGCGATGGCGCTGGCGCCGGAGGGATTCAAGTCCGACGCGATGAGCGTGCTGGGCGCGGTGGCCGCCTCCACCGGCACGATCGGTCTGGGCACCGGCGTCGCCCAGCTGGCGGCCCGGACGCCGGTGATGGCGGCGCTCACCGCCGCGACGCTCGACGCGCTGTCCGGCGGCCGGTTCCATCTCGGGCTCGGCGTGTCCAATGCCGCGGTCAGCGAGGGCTGGTACGGCGTGCCGTTCGCCGAGCCGCTGCAACGCGTCCGCGAGTACGTCGAGATCGTCAGGCTGGCACTGAGCCGGGAGCCGGTGGTCTACGCCGGGCGCCATTTCCGGTTGCCCGGTGCGGCGGGCGCGATGCCCGCCCGGCTCGACACACCTGGTGCGCGGCAGGATATTCCCATCTTTCTGGCCGCGGTGGGCGACGCGAGCCTCCGGCTGACCGGGGAGATCGCCGACGGCTGGATCGGCGTGTTCGCCTCGCCCGCCCGTATCGCGGCCGCGATCGAGCAAATCGAGGCCGGTCGCAGTCGTCGTCCGGGCGGCCGCGGCTCCCGGTTCGAGGTGTTGCCGTCGGTACCGGTCGGCATCGCCGACACGGTCGCCGAAGGCGCCGATCGCGTACGGGACTACTTCGCACGCTATCTCGGCATGGGCGAGGCTACGCGGAACTTCTACGCGCGGCTGTTCACCAGCCTCGGCTACGGCGACGCGGTGGCCGCGATCCACGAGCGCCATCGTGCCGGGGACATGCGCGCCGCGGCCGCAGCGGTCCCGGTCGAACTGATGGACGAGGTGTCGCTCATCGGCCCGCTGCAGCGCGTCGCCAACCGGCTCGGCGAGTACCGCAAGGCCGGCGTGACAACGCTGGGCGCCACGGTCCTGGCGCGTGGCGAGGGGGAGCAGCGGGCGACGGTACGCGCTCTCGCGGACGCCTGGCGCCGCTCGGGCGTCGGCGACTGAGGAGTCACTGAGGGGAGCCCGCGCGCCGGCGATCTCTCGCTGGCGCCGGCTACGCCTCAGTTCGCCGACGCCTGCGCGAACCCCTCAAGCGCAGCGACAACGCTCGGGGCCGGCGGCATTGCCCGCATCTCGTCGCCGACCTCGCGCGCGGCCTGCTGGTAGCGGCGGTCGGCGAGCATCTCGACGACGGTGTCGCGCACGACCCCCGGGGTGGCCTCGCTGCCCTGGACATACCGGCCCGCGCCGGTGGACGCGATCTGGCGCGCGGTGAACACCTGGTCCATGATCTGCGGCAGCACCAGGTTCGGCACGCCGTTGAGCAACGACGTCATCGTGGTGCCCGAACCGCCCTGATGGATCAGCAGGTCACAGGTGCCGACCCACAGATGCAGGGCCAGCGGCTCGTCGAGGACGCGTGCGTTCGCCGGCACCTCGGTCAGCTGCGCGCGTTGCTCCGGCGTCACCGCTACCACGATCTCCGCGTCGAGTCCGGCCAGTGCCCCCAGCACCTGGGAGACGAGGAACAGGTCATTCTGGCCGATGCCGGCTGTCTGCGTGCCCCACGTGAGGCACACCCGCGGACGCACGGGCGGTTCCAGCACCCAGGTGGGTGCCATCGCTCGGCCGTTGTAGGGCACGTACCGCATGAGCTCCCGCCGTACCGGAGCCGGTGTCTGCATCGACGGCGGGCACGGATCGACCGTCACGTCGCCGAGCAGGTGCAGGGTCTGCAGGCCGAACCGCGCGGCCAGCGGTGCGGTCACCTCCGCCTCGATCTCGCCGATACCTCCGGTGAAGTCGGCGCTCCACAGGTGCCGCGCGGTCGGCACCCGCAGCAGCTTGCCGACGAGCGGGCCGGCCATGTTCAGCGGCTCGAACACGACGAGGTCCGGCCGCCACGTCTGCGCGAATGCGAGGATGTCATCGGCCATGGCGTCGGCGTAGCGTCGCGCCACGCCGATCGCCCGCAGCACCCGCTCCAGCCGGCCCGTGCGGCGCATCTCGCTCAGGCTCTGGGTGGCGTCGTGTGTCCGCTCGAGCGGATTGCCGATCTGCTCCCGGAAGACGGTCTGGAAGTCCAGGTCCGGCCCGACCGCCACGGCCGGCAGGCCGGAGCCGGTGATGTCGTCGACCAGGCCGGGCCGGCTCGCCACCCGGACCTCGTGGCCGGCGGCCAGGAATGCCCAGCCGAGCGGCACCATCGGGAAGTAGTGCGACCGCCAGGCCCAGGTTGTGAATAGCACTTTCATGCCGATGCTCCTCCGGGTTCGGACGGGAATCGTCGCATCGGCCGCTCGCGGATGCCTGGAGCCGCACGCTATGCCTATGGTCGCCTCGAACGAGGCTCGACCGGTTGGCGCAACGCTGCCGGCATGGCAATCGATGCGCCGGTGTACCGGGTGCTGCTGCGGATGCAGATCCGGGCCGGCATGGAGACGACGTTCGAGCAGATCTGGGCGGCCAACACCGGTACGGTCACCGACCATCCGGCCAATCGCGGCCAATGGCTGGCGCGCTGCGACACCACCGGCGAGTACCACATCGTGAGCGACTGGGTCGACGAGGCGGGCTTCCGGGATTTCGAGAACAGCGACGAGCACCTGCGCCACCGGGCGGTGTTGCACCCCTACCGGCTCAAGGGTGACTTCATGACGATGACCGGCACCCGCTGGCCACGTCCGGACGGAGGAGGCAGCACATGACGGAGGTCGTGACCCGCGAGCGGGTGTTCAAGCTCATGCAGGGCTATCGGGACACCGGCCTGCTGCGCGCCGCGATCGACCTGGGCCTGTTCGGAGCGCTGGCGGCCGGGCCGGTCGAGGCGCCGGCCGTCGCCCAGCGGATCGGGGCGGACCCGCGCGGCACCCGCATCCTGCTCGACGCGCTCAGCGCGATCGGCCTCGTGCAGCGGATCGGCGAACGGTTCCAGGCCGCACCCGGCGCGGGCGAACTGCTCGACCCGTCGGCCGGCCCATACGTCGGGCACCTGGCCCCGATCCTGGCCGGCGACGCGGAGTGGGACGCGTTGAAGACCCTCTCCGATGCGGTACGCCGGGGCGGCACGGTGGCCGCCGAGAATGCCGAAACACCCGGGTACGCGTACTGGGAGGACTTCGCCAAGCACGCTACGTTCGCCACCAGTCCGCTCGCCGTACTCATCGCCGAGATCTTGGGGCCGTGGGCACGTGACCGCGAGGCGCTCTCGGTACTCGACGTTGCCTGCGGGCACGGCATCTACGGCTACACGCTGGCCGCCGCCCAGCCGCAGGCCCGCGTCACCAGCGTCGACTGGCCCAACGTGCTGCCGCACACCCGGGAACACGCTGCCCGGCTCGGTGTCCTCGAGCGCGCGAATTTCATCGAAGGCGACATGTTCACCGTCCCGCTGGGCGGCCCGTACGACGTCGCCATGGTAACCAACGTGCTACACCATTTCTCGGAGGACCGCGCGGTCGAGTTGCTGCAGCGGGTCCACGACGCGTTGCGGCCGGACAGCCGCCTCGTCGTCGTCGGCTTCACCACCGACGACGAGACGCCGGAGCAGGACCCGGCGCCATACCTGTTCTCGGTGCTGATGCTCGTCTGGACCGCCAACGGCGAGGTGCACAGCGTCGACGAGTATGAGCGGATGTTCAAACGGGCCGGCTTCCGCGTACCGATGCTGCATCGTCTTGCGTCGATGCCGCTGTCGGTGCTGATCGCGGATCGGGAGGTGCCGTGAAACGGACCCTCGTCGTGCGTATCGACCCGGCCGCCGGCGCCGTGGGGGACGTCGTTGTCCGGTCCGACCCCACCGACCTGCCGCATCTCATGCGCGCCTCGTCCCGCGCCCTGTTCACGTTCCACGATCTGTACCTGCACCTCGTCCAGCGACGCGACGACTCCGACGCCGATGTCGAGGCGGCCCGGACGAACCCGTTGTTCGTTCAGGTCAACAGCGAACTGAGTCGACACGCCAAGGCATACGACCCGGCCAGCAGCGGCCCGCGCGACGCGATGGCGCCCCAGTTCCACGAGTGGCACGCGGCATGACGGCGACGCTTCCGGAGCAAGTGTTCCAGGTCATGCTGCGGATGCGGGTCGCCACCGGCGCGCAGGAGGCATTCGACGCCGCGCTCGCCGACGTGGCCCAGGTGGCCGCGGACAACCGCCACAACCTGCAACAGTGGATCATGCGCTCGGCCGACGATCCCAGCGAGGTGCTGGTGTTCAGCGACTGGGACAGTGAGGAGGCGTTCCGGTCGCACGAGGCGACCCACGAGCACCGCGCCGCCGTCTCCGCGCTGCGCCGGCATCGCGCCGAGGGATCGATGACGACGAGCCGGGTGGTGCACCAGGTCGCCAAGGCGAATCCGCCAGCGCGGCCGGTGCGCGTCATGGTCTGGTACTACGCCGGAGACACCGACGAGGCGACGATCCGGGCCGCGCACCGGCAGATCGAGACCTCGGTGTGCGGCACGCCCGGTCTGGTCAAAGCTGAACTGCACCGGTCGCTGTCGGCCCCGGACGAGTACCTCGTCATCAGCGAGTGGAGCGACGTGGCCGCCTTCCGCGAATGGGAGGTGACCGCAGTACACCGGGTCCAGACCGCACCGCTGCGACCGTACCTCGACCGCCGTCGTTCCCAGCCGTACGGCTTCTACGAGATCCTGAGCGTGGACGAGTAGACACCCCTCTTACCTTGAAGCCTGACTAACATTGAGACTAGTCTCCAGAGTTGGTGCATGTTGATGCCTTGCTGACCATGCCGAAGCTGTTGCTGAACATCACGGGGGTGATCGTGTGTTGAGTCGTGCCGTACGGTTCAGCGTCCTGGGGCGGCTAGATGTCCGTCTCGGAGACGAAGTGTTCAGTCCGAGCGCGCCGAAGGTCTGCCAAGTGCTCGCGCTACTGCTGCTGCGGGCCAATCATGTCGTGGGAGTCGACGCGATCACCGAGGAGCTCTGGGGCGATATGCCGCCCCAGAGCGCGATGACCACCACCCAGACGTACGTGTACCAGCTGCGGCGGATGTTCCGGCGGATCGAGGCGGGCAACGACGGGCCTCCGGTCATCGTGACCCGGACACCCGGGTATCTGTTGCAGATCGAGCCGCATCAGATCGACGCGAACGAGTTCGCTCAAAGCGTCGAGATCGGCCGGGACTTGTTGCAGCAGCGTCGCCCGGCCGAGGCCCGCCGACATCTGAACGACGCGCTCGCGCTGTGGCGGGGTCGGGCCCTGAGCAACGTCAACTACGGGCGGCTCCTGGAGGCCCACGCGGCCTACCTGGACGAGGAGAAGATCTCGGCGCTCGCGCTGCGGATCCAATGCGATCTGCAGTTGGGCCGGCAGGCCGAACTCATCTCCGAACTCCGCGAAATCGTGTCCGCCTACCCGTTCAACGAGTGGTTCCACGCGCAGCTCATCGACGCGCTGTACCGCACCGGCCGACGCGGAGAAGCGTTGCGGGCATACCAGAATCTCCGCCAGCTGCTCGGCAGCGAGCTGGGTCTGGAACCGTCGGTGGAACTCCAGCGGCTGCAGTTCGACATGCTCAACGGCGGTCAGCGGCTCGTGTCGCGCCGGCGGGACGCGGCGGCGCTGGCCGCACCGGTGCCGGGGGAACTGGTCAACCGGTACCGCTCGGCCAGTTGATGACCTTCGCCTCGGCGGCGCGATTCACCGCGTCGATACGGGAGAATGCGCCGAGCTTGCCGAGATGTTGTGCAGGTGCCGTTTTACGGTTCCGTCGGCGATTGCGAGCACGGCGGCGATCCGGGCGTTGCTCAGGCCCCGTGCGGCCTGCGTGAGGATTCCCGCTCGCGCTCGGACGGCAGCGGCGCCGCGACGCCGACGAGGTTGGAGGACGCTCGCCCTCGAGGTGGAGAACACGTGCCGGTCGGCGTCGGTGTGCCGGCGCGACTCGTGGTCACCTCCTCGTCGGTGGGCGGCCTCCGCCGACCACCACCAGATCGCCGTGACACCGAGCAGGTCGTGTATCGCCTGGCGGAAGAGCGTGTGGTGTCGGCGATCGCGATGTGGTCGACCCGTCCGGATGGTTGAGGTCCACCGCCACCGGCCGCGGCCTGGTCTCGACGGTGAACTTGAGGCCGGGCCTCTGGTGCGCCTCGATCGTGCCGCCGAGCATACCGGCGCGCTCGCGCATCGAGGGCGGGCTCGGCGCCGGGATCGTGGCGATGACGCCGGCGCCGTCGATCCAGACCGTGACCTCCTCCGGCATCGCCCGGTTGCGGACCGCGAGGTGGTCGGCCCGCCCGTGCAGGAACGCGCGCGCAGGCCGTCCCGGACAATCAGGAAGAGCTCCACCCGGGCCGGGCCGTCCAATGCCCGGTCGCCGTCGCGCAGATCGATGGTGCGCGGTGGAGCCGACTCCCACTTCGAGAGATCGCGGAACAGCGTGTCCTCCAGGCTCCTCTCGCCCGCGGCGCCGCCTCAGCTGGGACGTCAGGGAGCGCAACTCCGCGCTGACTTGGCGCAGCGTGCGTTGCGCCTGTTCGACGGACGCCGAGGCCGGCTCGGGATGCGTGCTGGCGACGGCGATGTGATGGCTCAGCGTGCAGTCGACGGGCGACGATCGCGTTGCTGATCCGGTCGTGTAACTCGCGAAATGCGTAATCATTCGGCGAGGTACGCGTCGTGGACTCGCCGTAACAGCCGGACCGTCCGGTGGACGTCGCAGGAGGTGGAATGCTTCTCGATTTGCCGCCGGGCGGCCGGCCGTCGGTCAGATTCATCGTGGGAGAAATGCGCTCTTTGCAATGGGACCTGGTCATGGCGTCCTCACCTGGACGATTTACGCACGGGACCGTCACGGAACGGTCGAGCGTTCGAATTCTCCTGACTAGGATTGCGGTACCAATGACGCTCGAAGAAACACAACACAAATCATCACGACCGTCCGTGGTCATCGTCACCGGGGCGATCAGTCCAGTGCCAGGTGCGCGCCACTCCGTCGTTCAACCGGGTCCGGGGCCGCCAGTCCAACGCCTTCTCCGCGCGCGTGATGTCCAGCCAAGAACGACGGTCGTCGAAGGGGCGGCCCGGTTCGTGGATCGCAACGACACGGCGGTCGACGGCCCGCGTCGCCGCGTCGAGCAGGTCGGCCAACGACGTCGCGGCGCCGGAGCCGATGTTGAAAATGGGGTCGGGCCAGCCGGATTCGAGTTCGGCGGCCCGGCAATGCGCGCAGATCATCGCGTCGACGGCGTCCTGCACGTAGATGTAGTCGCGGACACTGCGCAAGCTGCCGTACACCCGCAACGGCACGCCGCGCCGGGCCGCGTCGAGCCAGTGGCCCACCACACCCTGGCTGCGATCCGTGCGCTGACCGGGACCGTACACGTTGGACAGACGAAGGACGATCGGCCGTACGACGCCGCGGTGTGCCAGCAGTTGACGCTCCATCTCGAGCTTGGCGCGGCCGTACGCCGACAGCGGCAGCACCTGGCTCGACTCGGAATGCGGGGGTTCCGCTTCCATGTCGTAAATCGCGCCACCGGTACTGGTGAGCACGACGGTGGGCCGTTCCGGAGTTTCGGCCATGGCGTCCAGAAACTTGGCGAACGTACTTCGGTCAGCCGCGACTAGGCGTGGCGACTCCTCCGCCAATGAAATATTGACGGACATTGCCAAATAGAAAATCGTGTGTGCGGTACGCAGCGCCGGCACCGGCCGGTCGCTACTTTCCAGCATCGGTGTCTTACGGTTCAATTCGGCCACCCGCATGCCTCGCCGGGCGAGTGTCCGGCGCAGCCAACTGCCGACGAAGCCGTCGGCGCCGACCACGCACACCTGTGTCTTGTCGACCACCCTTGTCGCTCCGTTCCGCCGACTTGCCTGATGCTTATGCATCCGCGATCCACGTGGACGACAGGCCGGGGTAGGCATCCCGGCGTGTCGGTGCGCATAACGATCGTGGGCGCCGAACCTCGTGGTTCGCTCTCGCCCTACTCGAAGACGCCGGTACCAACCGGGTGACGGATCAATCGGCGGTCTTGCCCAACTGGTCCTCGAACTCGTCCTGCCAGCGCAATTCTGCCTCGAGCTGGAGCTCCCGCCGCCGGAACATGGTGACACCGATCGGACTCAGCACACCCATCTCGGTCAACGTCCTGATGTGCTCGGAGATCGAGCTGAGCATGGCGGTGAGTTCCCTCCGGCGGCGGTGGAGCATCTCGAGCGTCCTGTCGCGGTCGAGGATCTGACCGAATACCAGCGCCATGCCGAGCACGTCCGGCGCGCCGTGCACCTCGGCGATGCACTCCTGAAGGATCTTCTCCAACTCGGTCTGGCCGGCGCCGGTGATCTGGTAGATGGTGCGCGTCGGGCGCAGCCCTTCCTGCTCGACCCGAGTCGGCTCGATGAAGCCCTCTTCCTCGACGCGCCGCAGCTCCCGGTAGAGCGCACCCGGGCTGACCCCGCCCCAGTTGCCGACGTTCATGCGCTCGGCTTCCCGCCGGATAGCATGGCCGTGCATCGGGCCTCCGGCCAGAAGACCCAGCACGACGAGACGGGACAAGTTCACGCCGATCAGCCTCCGTGGGACGTGCGCCGACTGGCGGTGGCCAGACGCACGAAACCCCGGGCACCTCAGGAAACGCCCGGTCGATGGTAGACATTACGCTCCCGCGCCGGTGAGCTTGTGCCGACTGGGCCGGGACAATAGGACTGGAGTGTACGCGACCGAGATGTGGTCGCACCCAGGGGCGCTGAGGGAGAACCCCGTTTTGACTCTGGTAATGACGCCCATATAGTGACCAAAGCTGCGGATCGGACTGGGTCGAGCGCAGCCGCCAGCGCCGAGCGCAGAACTCGTCCTGCCAGCCCTGGGCGGCCATCAACCGCGCGCCCCGTCGGCCTGCTTGCCGAACCTCGTCCATCCAGCTCAGGCGGCATGTTGATATTCATGGATGAGGCCGCCAAGGCGGTTGCGTCGGCGAATGCGTAGGTGGGCGATGGTGGCAGGGTGGGGTGGCGTCGTCGAACCCCTCATCGGCTGCGGCGGGGGTACTCCTGGCGCCCGCACCCGACCCACCCCCGAAGCGCAACCCGGGAATGCTGACGCCAGGTATCGATTCTGCCGGGCGTGCCTCATCATATTGACGTGAATGCGTCGGCCTGGACGAAGGCGTTGGCGTGGACGACGGCCACCGTGGCCGCGGCCGGCCTGACCGCCTGGCTGGGGTGGCTGTTGTTCTCCACCCCGACCGTCACCGTCTACACCTCGCCCTCCGGCTCGCGTGCGACCTGCCATTCCCTCGCCGCGGTCGCCGCCGGCAAGGACAACGGTGACGATGCCTACGATGCCGGTTACCTCACCAACGGTCTGGCCGCCACAGCTCAGGCCATCAACACCGCCTGCGACGAGAAGCGCATCGGCAAACTCGTGCTGGTTGGGCTGATCGCCGCCCCCACCACCGTCATCGACGTCGGTCTCTTCGCTGCGATGCGCCGTCGCCGGATACAGGGCACCCGCGATCCCTAGCCGGCTTGAGCGGTGCGCGGCGACTACCGCGTAGCGCCGTCGTTCCCCGCGTTTCCGGCATCAGAAAGCCGGGCCGGCACCGGAGGCTACGTCGGGGCATCCGATTCCGGGTGTCAACGGCGCAACCGAAATCCACCTACGTCAGATGTCGACGGCGGCTGAAAACTGACCCTCTGCGGGCGGTCCGCTGGGTCAATTTGATGTTGAACGGCAGCGGCGTGACGCCGGCCGTGACGACGAGAGCGACGACCAGCGTGGTGGTGGTGGCGTCGAGCCCACCACCGATGAAGATCACATCGCTGGTCACCGTGGCCTTGGGGATCGACCCGCCGCGCGCCGGGAAGTCTCACAGACAGGTGGCCGGGTCAAACTCAGACCGCTCCGTTCAGGCGTCGCGGTGGCATGGCGGCGGTAAGCAGTAGCGGGGTGGTCCACGCGGCGAAGATTGCGTAACGGGGTGGGCGTCCTGCCGCACGGGTCTGAGCCGCGTGTTGATCACGGTGCTGGGTGTCGGATCATGGACGCATCGCGACGGTCATGCGTCTTCTCGCGGTTGTGGCGGCGGACGCCGCGCGATACTTGACCGGTCCGATCGCGCTCGGCCCCGTTCGCGCGAGCGGTTCGACGACGACGTCGGCGCAGACCTATCGATGCATGGGTCGAGCGCGCTTGTACGAGCCTGACGACCCAGGGCGGATCATCCGATGGCGGCAGAAGCGCAAACGCACATCCACCTGCTGCGCCAGCCCGGATCGGCGTACAGGGCGTCCGCATTCGTCGTGCGCATCGACGGTCGCGAGGTCGGCCGGATCAGGGAAGATCGAGAACTCATGATCGGCGTCGCGACTGGCCGGCACACCGTTCAGCTTCTCTGCTGGTCAAGCAAGAGTCGCCAGCTCGAGATCGAGTTGGGAGCGGGCGAGGACGTGGAGCTTGTATGTCGTGCCGAGTCCAGCGCCGTTGGCAACAATATCCACATCATTCGGGAGATAGGTCCGGAACCAAGAGCGCCGACCGCGTCTTCGACACCGCAGGCAACGACGGTCGCAGGCGAACCGGTGACACGCGACGCCCGGCTGTTGAGAGTCTTGGACATCAAGGAGACCCGCCGCTCGACCGAGCGGATCGGTGACGAGTCGCGCAAGATCGACAACCGTGCCAGCGCGGTTGCCACGACGCGCGGTATCAGTTTCAGCCACGAGTGGACCCGCAACTACACGGTTCACTTCGAGCAGGCAGCCAGGCAGCACACCAGCCTGACTGCGGGACCTGTCTGGCTCAACGCGAAGGCCGACGTCGAGAGGGCGATACAGCGCAACTACATGATCGATACGGCGACACGGCAGGTGTTCGAGGAAGAGATCACCGTCGCGGTGCCCCCCGGTGTGTGCGTGCAGATCACGTTGGAGTGGAAGCGGATCTGGCAGCACGGCGAGGTTCATATGGCCGGCCCCACTGGCGACGTCTTCGCGGTTGAGTTTGAGGTTCAGGTGGGCATGACCTTCGACCAATACCAGTCGGACACCGCGTAAAGCTGTTTCGTAGCGCAGACCTGAGCGAGGCGCGACCACGCCGACAACGCGACTAGGCGTCCCGGCACCACAGGTCTGGGGATGGAACGGGGTGGAACGGGTCTACCGGTAGGAGGTGCCACCTTGAAGATCAGGCAACTACTCGCCGCGATGGCGCTGGCAGCGGTAACCCTGGCGCCTCCCGGTGTGATCGGGGCCTACACCGCGATCCGCGTTGGTGGCCATGTCATGCAGGTTGCTGACCCGAAGACGGACCCACCGCCGAGCACCGACCCGACCGGCCCGCATTGACCCGGGGATCTGGAGGACTTCATGATGATCAAGCGATGGCTGGCGGGTGCGGTGATGCTCGCGGTGGCGGCGCTGCCGGCCGCGTCTGGCGCGGTGGCGGGCGACCTGGGGCCGGACAACACGCAGAAGCATGTCAGCAGCGTGACGGTAGCGGACGACGCGGCGATGCAGCAGGACGGGCAGCCGGGCGTCGCTGCCCGACGGTCAGCGCTGGCCGATGCGCCCCGCGATGCGGTATCCGGCCTGCCCACCGGCAAGCGTCAGGTGGCTCCGGTGGTGCTGGCAGCATTACCGCGGCCGGCTGAGCCGCCGATCATCAGGGACGGATCGCACATCGTGCTGACCGTGTTCTTCGGCGCGTTCACCCGGTCCGGCAACCTCGAACCATGTCCGTGTGATAACCCGGTGTGCAAGCCGGGGTGCCGGACGACGCTGGTGGGGGATCCGGACGACGGTGGCGAGATCTCGTTCATCCCGATTCTGGCGCCGGCCCCGCCGGGCACTCCCATCGTCAGGGGCTGAGTTGCGCGAAGCCCTGCCGGCACCGGGCGATGGTGGGCGGGGCTTCAGCGTGCACGACCGGCATGCGGTGGCGCGCTGATGGGTAGTGGCGAGGACGGGACTTGAACTCGCGACCTGAGCGTTTGTGAGCGCCCCGAGCTACCGACTGCTCCACCTCGCTCCGGGGATGCTACGCGGCGAGTGCCGCGGGCTGCCGCTGGTTCAGGCGTGGCCTATGGCGATCCAGCGAGTCCGCTCGGGCGCGAGGGCCACACGGCGACTCCGTGCCGATGATCGTCGATCCCGTGCCTCCGCTCGTCGGCAGTTAGAGGGCTGGTGTGCGGCGCTCGCGCGCCAGCGGGAGAAGGAAAGCGCAGGTCACAGCCTTGGCGCAGCGGTTCATATGCGGTAACCCACGGCCCACTCGGTTCGAGTCTCGGCGGTCCGAGTACAGTATCGGAAGATGTGAATGCATACATGGCTGATCGAGTGGAAGGGAGATCAACGTGTTCCAACGCTGGGGGCTGGCATTGCCTGCCGTGGCAGTGCTCGCCCTACTCCTCCCAGCGCCGGCCTCCGCCGCGTCACCGGCACCCCAGTTCAGACAGGTGAACCAGGTATCGGACCAAGCCGGTCAGGCCAACGTGACAGATCCCGACCTGGTCAACGCCTGGGGGCTGGCGCTCACACCCACCAGCCCGCTGTGGGTGGCCAACAACGGCACCAACACTGCCACCGTCTACTCGGGCGGCCTGACCGGCGCGCCAGTCACCAAGGCGGGTCTCACCGTACACATCGCCGGTGGAGCACCGACCGGCCAGGTCGCCAACGATACGAACGGCTTCCTGGTCGCCGGCGCGCCGGCCCGATTCCTGTTTGCGAGTGAAGGCGGCGACATCACCGCGTGGAACACCTCGACCGGCACCACCGCCCCGGTCGTCGTGCACACCCCCGGCGCGATCTACAAAGGACTCGCGCTGTGGCACACCTCGTTCGGCACATTCCTGCTCGCCGTCGACTTCCACAACGCGCGCATCGACGTGTTCGACAGCATGTTCCAGAACGCTACGCTGCCGTTCATGTTCCACGACTCGCTCCTTCCCCTGGGTTACGCCCCATTCAACGTACTGACCGTCGGTGACACGGTCTACGTCACGTACGCCAGGCAGGATGCTGCGGCCCAGGACGAGGTCGACGGTGCCGGACTGGGCTTTGTGGACCGTTACATCCAGTTCGGGGCGCTGGTCACCCGCATCGCCAGCCGGGGCTCGCTCAACGCGCCATGGGGCCTCGCGATCGCGCCCGCGGGTTTCGGCGACCTGGCCGGAACGTTGCTGGTGGGCAACTTCGGGGACGGCCACGTCAGCGTCTTCAATGACCGCACCTTCGCCGGCCAGCTCATCGGCGCCGACGCGCAGCCCGTCGCCATCGACAGGCTGTGGGCGCTGCTGCCGGGCACGGCGTCCACGGGTGGTGCCGGCACGCTGTGGTTCAGCGCCGGTCCGGACGACGAACAGCACGGCCTGGTGGGCCAGCTCATCCCGATCGGCTGACCGCCAAACATCCGGGCCTTGCGGGAACACGGCCGCTGTTTCTGTGGTACCGCCGAAGTGGTCCCACAGAAACGCGGTCCACCCGCCGCCACCCGACACGGCAACGTCGCAGGCGTGCCCCGACGGTCAGTCCGTCTCGATCGGGGGCCGCTGAACATGCCGAAGCTGACGGCCCAGTAGACGATGTCGAGGGCGAGCAGCGGGTAGCCGTGCCAGCGCCGCAGCCGCCCGGTGGACATGCGCCGCGAGCCCGGTCGTGACGATCAGATCCTGACGAGGTTGCAGGGTCAGGCCGACGCGGTGAGCCTGATCACTTGGGACGTGAGCGTCGATTCGACCACTGCCCGCGCTCACCAGCACGCGGCCGGCGCCCGGTCTGCGGCACGAGGGCACGAGGACTATGCGCATGTTCGGCCGGGCGGATACCAGAGCGCCTTGGTAGCTTGGGCCGTACACCTGCCGTTTTCGCTGCACGGCCGCGCCGGCAGCGTCGATGTCACCGTGGACGTGACCCGGGACCCCGAACGCCTCGGGGCTGGGCCGGGTTCGGCCGGCCTGGCGCATTGTCACGTCGAGCTGACCGCCGCGCTGGGCCGCATGGGCGTGTTCACCGGTACCAAGCACGGCGCGAGAACGCTGACCCGCCGGCGACCGGGGAGGACCTCCTGGCCAGAGTGCTCGACGATGACACCGTGGCGGCGTTGGCGACGCAGGCCCGCGCCGAGGGTGTGGCGCTGTTGGGTAAGGGTGGGCTGTTGCAGCAGCTGACCAAGCGGTTCCTGGAGGCCGCGCTTGAGGGTGAGATGGACGCGCACCTGGGCCGCGACCGGCATGAGCGGGGCGGGGACGGCAACGGGCGTAACGGCAAGCGCCGCAAGACACTGATCACCGACGTGGGGCCGGTGCCCGTCGACGTGCCCCGCGACCGGGACGGCACGTTCGCACCGAGCATCGTAGCCAAGCGGCAGCGCCGCTACGGTGGGGTGGACAACCTGGTGATCTCGTTGACGGCCAAGGGGCTGACCACCGGGGAGGTATGCGCGCACCTGGAGGATGGTGGGTGGTCGGCCCGGCCGCTTGGGACGGGAGATCGCCGCGTGCCGGCGGGTGAGTAGGTCGCGGTGCCAGCGCAGCGCGGTTTCGGGGCGCACGAGCAGCGGATGCGGTGTCGCACCTCGCGAGGCAGCGAGTGCAGCAGGGCGGCGAGAAACGCTGATCTCGTGGCGGAGCGCCAGGATCTCGGCGTCCTTGGCACTGTCGCTCATGGGCAGCAGCCGCAGCAGGGCGAGCGCGTTGGCCACACCGAGGTAGGCCAGTCGACGTAGCACAGTTTGGGATCATCGCTCAGTCACCGCCGACGATCCGAGGTGCGCCTTCAGGTGTCGACCGGCGCAAGATCGTAGCTTCTTGGACAGTACAGCCGTGATCAGGGCGGATGACATTCCCGGCACCCGCAGCGCCCCGCGAGCCGGGGAGCCGGCGCGAACGCGGAGTACCGGCCTGGAACGGGATGGAACGCCAATGCTGTAGCCGCGTGTGTCGCGGGCGCCTTCTGATCGTCGGATGCGGTGCGGGGCCGGACCAGAGACCGAAGGAAGCAGCTCGTCATGGCGAATCAAGCGGACGGAGCGGACGCAGCGGATGTGCGGTGGGCCGATCACGGCCCTGAACTACCCAGCGGTCAACGGGTATCGGTACGTGCCCTGCGCGCGGGCGACTCGCCCAGGCTGGCCGGCGAGAATCTCGAACACGCGCGGATGCTGGCCGAATCGGGGGCCACGTTGCCGCCGATCCTGGTGCATCCGGCCACCATGCAGGTGATCGACGGGATGCACCGGCTGCGCGCCGCCGAATTGCGCGGTGACCAGACGATCGAGGTCGAGTTCTTCGACGGCCCCGACGAGGAGGCGTTCATCGCCGGGGTACGGGCCAACATCGCGCACGGTCTTCCGCTGACGCTCGCGGACCGGGAAGCCGCGGCGGCCCGCATACTCACCTCGCGCCCGCAGGCATCCGACCGGTCGATCGCGCGGATCACCGGGCTGGCCGCCGCTACGGTACGGGACATTCGCTGCCGGGCCGTGCCCGGTGCGGCGGGGACAGGCCAGTCGCGGGTTGGTCGCGACGGTCGGATACGCCCGCTCAACAGTGCCGACGCCCGGCGACTGGCCAGCGACGCCCTCTCCGAACGCCCGCAGGCGTCGCTTCGCGAAATCGCCGACCTGGCCGGCCTGTCCCCATCAACGGTGCGGGACGTGCGCGAGCGGATCCGCCGCGGGGAAGACCCGGTGCCACCCGGTCAGGTCGCCACGCGCAGACACGACAACGCCGGCCCCGAGGACCGCCGGGCCCGGCCGGCTGGTCGGGCGGACTCGGCGGGTCGAGCCGAACCGGACGGTACCGGGCCGGTGCGCGCGGTGCCGGGGGAGCACGCCCTCAACGGGCGGTACGTCGGCTCGAACCGGCAGCGCTTGCTGAGCAACCTGAGCCGGGATCCGTCGTTGCGGTTCACCGACTCCGGCCGGCAGTTGCTGCGGACCCTCTTCGCCCGGACCGCTGGACCGCCCGAACCGGACCTGCTGCGTTCGCTGCCACCACACTGCCTGTACACGGTGGCCGCGATCGCGCGGGCCTGCGCACAGGAGTGGCAGGACCTGGCTGACGCGTTGGAGCACCGGTTCGACTCCGGTGGTTCCGGCATCGGCTCCGCGGTGGGGCAGTAGTGGTGAATGTACAACTGCTCAATCTGGTCGGTTGTACAGCGGGCAGCGCCTTGTCAGTCGACGAACCGTGTTGCATGCTGATGCCCCGAGTCGCCCGGATGAACGCGGTGTATTGGCACCAGAAAGGCCACGGGTAGATGCATGTTGTCGAGTGTGCGTTCGAGTGTGGTGGGCTGGACGAGCGCCTCAAGGTCGGTGGGATCTCCGTACACTCGTGGAGCCTCGCGCTCGAATTCGCGAGGCGGGGCAATCGTGTCTCGTTCCTCACTCCGGCCCACGGCGCGCTGCCCTATCTCCGGAAGGACCACGAGGTCGAGCGGCTCGACTATGTCTCCAGCTATGAGCTTCCGCTGCGGTTGGATCCCGACGTCTGGCCCGATTCTCCGGGCGCGCTCACGGTCGCGCTGACCACCTCCGCGCACCGGATCCGCCATGGTGGGTTGGACATCTATCTGCTGTCAAATGACTATCTCGATCGGTTCCCCGACAAGATTTATCCGTCCTGGACCGACGAAGGCCGCGACCTGAGCTACTTCAAGTCTCTGGTCTTCCAGATCGACTGTGTCGAATTCATCAAGCGGTACTGGCGCGACCAGGAACTCGTCGTGCACGCTCACGAGCCCTTCTACCACTACCTGCTGGCACTGGCGCTGCGCGAGCACCCGAGCCAGCACCTGGTCAGCACCATCAACAGCAACATGCCCATCAACAAGGCGGTATACCGCCCACAGCTCGAAGCGGTTCTCGACCTTCTCGGCCTCGACGCGCATCTCGACGAGTTGACCGATCCGGCCCCGGCGACGGCGCTGGACGAACTCATGCGCGGTGCCCTCCGCCGTACCCGGCTACTGGACCACGGGCGCCCCGGCTACGTACCGATCCTGCCCCTCGTCACCTCGAACAGTGCCGCGGTGGACTTCCTCTCCGAGGCCCACCGAGACTTCTACATGACGTTCCGGGATACACCGCTGGAGCCGTTCCGCGACACGTTGCCGGTGGCGCGGACCGTGAAGGCGAGCGCGCACCGGTACTTCGTGAGTGGGTGCGGGATCTCCGCGGAGTGGCGGGACGGTGTGCCCGAGGAGGTCAAGCGGGAGGAGGTGCTGACGTCGCTCGGCCTGGACCCGGCCTTCCCGACGTTCTACCACGCGGCCCGGTACGCGCCGGGCCAGAAGGGTCAGATCGAGCTGATGGGCGCGGTCGACCGGGTGCTGGCGACTGACCGGCAGGTGAACTTCATCATCCGCTGCGTCACCGGAAACGGTACGGAATCAGGTGGGGAGGTCGGCAACGCGTCCTTCCTGGAGATCGCGCGCGGGTACCCGGACAACATCCGTTTGGAGTGGACGATGGCGCCGCCCCGGGTGCTGTTCCAGCACGCCGCCGCTTCGGACTTCTGCGTCTACCCGTCCAAGTACGAACTGGATACGTTCCTGCTGTCCCAGGCCGAGGCGATGATGTGCGGTGCCGTACCGATCGGCACCCTTCAGCAGATGACCAGCCACCTGGGGCACATGTTCGACACGGATGCCCCGATGGCTACCGGGTTCGCCCTGCGCCGGTCGTTCCGTGGTGAGGATCCGCAACTGGTCAGCGATCTGGTCGACCGCCTCCTGGACGCGCTGTCGGTGCTCCGTGAGCAGCCGGAGAAGTATGCGCGGTTACGGCGCAACGCGATGACCGTCGCCCGGGGGTTCACCTGGGACCGCGCGGCACGCCGGCACCTGCACGTGTACCGCGCGGTCGTCCGGGGTACGTTCACCAACGCGGTGTCCGATGTGGACGCGATCAGGTACGGCTGGTTTGACGGCATCAGCGCGGACGGTTGGCGGGCGCACGCCGACGAGATCGCCCGGCAGGCTATCGCGCTGGGCGACGTCGACGCGCTGCGCCGGTGTCGGAAGGCGGACCGGGCGGCGCTCCGCCAACTGGTCGAGTCCGCCTATGACCGGGCCGACTTCGTGACCTGCGAGCGGCTGGCCGCTGAGTCCGGGTTGGTCGGGCTGGCCGCCTCGGTCGCGGCCCGGTGCCGGGTGGAGCAGGACGGCGGGCGCTGGCGCGTCAGCTACACATTTCCGCGCGTCGCGCAGGTTCTGCTGTTCTACCACCCGTCCCCGGCCCAACCGGGCGTACCCATGGCGGAGCGGTACCTGAGCCGGGAGGGTGGCAGCTTCGTCGGTACCTTCGAGGGACCGGTACCGGTGGGACCGCTCTGTTTTCTCCTCTCGCTCGACGACGGGCGCCTCGGCTGGGACGCCGTCGTGCCGGGCCGGAACTGACCGGTCGGCGCGATGGACCGGGACCAGATGCGGGACTCGGCGGATGAGGTCGCCGCCGCGCGATACGACGTGCTGATCCTCGGTGGCGGCGTCGCCGGCTGCGTGCTCGCCGCGCGGCTGAGCGAGAACCCGGACCGGTCGGTGTGTCTGGTGGAGGCGGGCCCGGACTACGGCGCCGACCGGGACGCGTGGCCGCCCACGGTGGTGGATGCCCGCGTGCTGTCCCGGGACGATGTCTGGGAGAAGGGTGCCGCGCCGTACCGGATCCGGGCCCGGATCCTCGGCGGTTCGTCGTGTGTCAACGGCTGCTGGCACGCGTGGGGCTCGCCATCCGACTACGCGGACTGGGCCCAGGCCGGTGGACCGGCCTGGTCGGCCGCCGGGCTGGAACCGTTCCGCCGGGCCGCGGCCCGGAAGATGCGGCTACGGACCGTACCGGAGCGCGAGATGTCGGTCTGGAGTACCGCCGCGTTGGCCGCCGCGGATGACCTGGGCTACCCGCGACTGCCGGATCTGGCGGTACCCACCACCGGCCCCGGTTGCGGCTGCCCACAGGTCAACGCGCTGGACGGGCTGCGCTGGAACGCGGCCTTCGCCTACCTGGGCCCCGCCCGGCGGCGACCCAACCTGACCGTCCTCACCGGGGCCACGGCGGACCGGCTGGTGGTGACGCGGGGCGCGGTACAGGGGGTGGAGCTGGACCTGGCCGGGCAGCGTATCCGTGTCGCCGCCGACCGGTACGTGCTCTGCTGCGGCGCCTTCGGTTCGCCGGCTGTCCTGATGCGCAGCGGCATCGGCCCGCCGGAGCACCTGGCGGCGGTCGGCATCCGGACCGAAGTGGGGCTGCCCGGTGTCGGGGCGAATCTCGCCGACCACCCGGGCGTCTTCGTGCCGCTGGCCCCGAGTGCCGAACTGAACGCCGCGCTGGCGGCCAAAGACACCGCCGGAGACCTGTATGTGAGCCGGGTCGCGATCCGGGCGGCCAGTGCGTACTGCGCCGATGGCGCGTGGGATCTACACGTCCTGCCGATCGCCGGCCCGCCGCTCTTCGGTCACCTGCCCCCCGGCGAGTACGAGGCCGGCATATGTGCGTTTGTCGTCAAGCCGGTCTCCCGCGGCCGGGTGCGGCTCCGCGCGGCCGATCCGGCCGCGCCCCTGGACATCGACCCGGAGTTCCTGTCCGACCCGGACGGCCGGGACGTGTCGGTGCTGCGTACCGGTTTGGCGATCGCCGGTGAGCTCATCGCGAGCCGGCCGCTGAAGTCCCTCGCGAGCCCGCGATGGTCCGGCGCCCCGGAGGACCTGTCCGACGGCGACCTGCGGGCCCGCCTCGGTACGTACTGGCACCCGGTGGGCACCTGCGCCATGGGGACCGACAGCGACCCGGCAGTGGTGGTGGACGGTGCGGCGCGGGTGCACGGCCTGACCAACCTGCATGTCGTCGACGCGTCCATCCTGCCGACGGTCCCGGCGGCCAACACCCAACTCTCCGTCCTCGCGGTGGCGGAGATGCTCGCCGACGCGCTGTCCTGAGAACGGGTACCGCGGGGCAGCCGGCCTACGGCAGCCGGCCGCCCCGGGCAGTGACCCACAGCTCGTACCATTCCTCGCGGGACAGCTCAGGCTCCCGCCGCGCCGCGCCCGCGCAGGCGCGGATGCGTTCGGGGCGCGCGGTGCCGATCACCGGCGCGATGCCCGCCGGATGCCGTTGTATCCACCACAGCAGGACGGTCTCGGGGGTGGTGTCCTTCTGCCGGGCCAGGTCAGCGAGGCGCCCGGCGACGGCCTGGTCCGCCGGTGACTGCGCGGCTCCGGTGAAACGCCCGCGCGCGAGCGGTCCCCACGCCTGGATGCCGATCCGGTTCGTCCGGCAGTATTCAACGGTACCGAGCGGAAAGCCGGTCGCCGCGGACTGGGGCGTGTTGACCAGAACTCCGCCTTCCAGCCAGTCCCGCCGGGCCAGGCTCATTTCGAGCTGGTTGGCGACCAGCGGGAAGTCCAGGTGCGCCCGCAGGTAGGCGATCTGCGGGGCGGCCATGTTCGAGACGCCGACGTCGCGCACCAGACCCTGACGCCGCAGCGAGGTCAGGGCCTCGGCGGTGTCCTCGGGATCGGCCAGCGGATCCGGCCGGTGCAACAGCAGGACGTCGATGACGTCGGTACGCAGCCGGGTGAGGCTCTCCTCGACGCAGCGCCGGATGTGCGACCCGCGCAGATCGTACCGGTCCGGCCCGGCGTCGTCGGCCGGCCGTATCCCGCACTTGGTCTGCAGCACGATGCGTGGGCGCAACTCCGGCGCGCGGGCGAGGACCTCCCCGAAGACCGCCTCCGCCTTGCCGCACCGGTAGATGTCCGCGTGGTCGAAGGCGGTGATGCCGATGTCCAGGGCGGCGGTGATCGCGGCCTCGGCTGTCCCGATGTCCCGGGCACCGTACGGGCGGGTGTCCCAGTCGCCACCGAGCCCCATGCAGCCGTACAGCAGCCGGTGCCGGCGCATGTCGGTGTGCGACGTCATCGCTAGGCCCACCCTCTTCGCGAGGCGCTCGTCCGCCGGTGGACAGTCTGTCATCCGGCGATCGGCCGGTGCACCCCAAGCGGGCGGGAATGCTGTTCAACTGAACGGAATGAGCGGTTGGACGCCGCCTGGTTTCAGTGCGGCAGCGCGTCCTCGGGAACCGCGATCCGCGTGGACACGATGAGGGCGACCGCGTGGGCCGGATCGAGGGTGACCTCCTGGTCGTTGGCCCACGGCCGCTGGGCGCCGCTGAGCTCGTCGACCACGGTGCGGCACGGGGCGTCGGACAGGCCGGGAATGCCGGCCAGCCGTACGGTTCCGCGTTGCACGGTGCGCGGATTCAGGTTGACCACGCACAGCACCGCGTCGCCGGTGACCGGGTCGGTCTTGGAGTACGCGAGCAGCTCGTCGTTGTCCACCGCGTGGAAGCGCAGCGTCCGCAACTGCTGGAGCGCGGGGTGCGCCCGGCGGATCGCGTTGAGGGTGGTGAGCCAGGCCGCCAGGTCGCACCCGGCGGACCGGGCGGCCGAGAAGTCCCGCGGTCGCAGCTCGAACTTCTCCGAATCCCGGTACTCGCGGCTGCCCGCCTGGAGAGCCTCGTGTTCGAAGAGTTCGTACCCGGAGTAGACGCCCCAACTCGGCGACAGCGTGGCCGCCAGCGCCGCGCGGATCGCGAACACGGCCGGCTCACCGGACTGGAGAATCTCGTGCAGTACATCGTGGGTACTGGGGAACAGGTTGGGTCGCAGGTACCAGGCGGTGTCCACCAGCTCCTCGCCGAACCTGGTCAGCTCCGCCTTGGTGGTGCGCCAGATGAAGTATGTGAGGCTCTGGCTGAACCCCAGTTTGGACAGGCCCCGCTGAACTGCCGAGCGGGTGAACGCCTCGGCCAGGAAGGTGACATCCGGATGGCGCTGCTTGACGGTGCGGATCAGCCATACCCAGAAGTCCATGGGTTTGGTGTGTGGGTTGTCCACGCGGAAGACCCGGATCCCCCGGTCGACCCAGAACAGCACGACCCGCAGCAGTTCGCTGTACAGCTCGCGCGGGTCGGCGTCGAAGTCCAGCGGGTACACGTCGGTCCAGGGGCCGTGCCCGCCGCTCTGGGCGGTGCCACCGTCGCGGAACCACTCGGGGTGCTCGGAGACCCACGGGTGGTCCGGTGAGCACTGGAGGGCGAGGTCCATGGCCACCGCCACTCCGATCGACCGCGCGGCGGACACGTAGGCGACGAGGTCGTCGACCGTACCCAGCCGCGGATCGACCGCGTCGTGCCCGCCGTCCGCCGAGCCGACCGCCCACGGGCACCCCGGGTCGTCCGGCCCGGCCGTCGGCGCGCCGTTGCGCCCCTTCCGGCCGGTGACTCCGATGGGGTGGAACGGGGCCAGGTATACGACATCGAAGCCCATGGCAGCGATGCGCGGCAGGTCGGCGGCTGCCGTGCGCAGGGTCCCGTGGATCGGCCGGCCGTCCGCGTCCCAACCGCCGGTCGAGCGCGGGAAGCACTGGTACCAGGAGCTGAACCGCGCCAGTACGGGGTCGACGCACACGTCGTACCAGGGGCCGGTGGTGACGAAGGTGCGGCGCGGTATGCCTCCGCCGTCCCGCCGGTCGGTCCAGGCCACCACCTGGAAGCGCCAGCGGCCGACCCGGTGCGGTACCAGTTCCGCGTACCAGCGGTCGGTACCCTTGCCGGTCTGCGCCATCGGTACCAGTTCGCCCGAGCCGTCGTCCGCCGGCCCGTGCCACCTGACGCAGACCGACAACGGCCAGTCCCCCTCACGCCACACGGTCGCCTCGACGTGTATGCGTTCGTCGACGACGGCCTTGGCCGGGTACCGCCCGCCGTCGACGGCCGGCGTGACCGCCTCGATGATCACTCGCCCGGTCACCGGTCCGCCCCCGCCGCCGGGACCAGAACCCGGACCCCGTGCGCCGGAACGGTGACGGGCACCTCCCCCGGGTCGCCCGCTGGTGTGGTCGCCGGTATCGGGGGACCGCCGCCCAGTGCGTCGACGAGTGGGCGACCGCCCAGCACCGGTCCGACCGGGATGAACTCGCGCCGCTCCTCGGCCGCCGTGTTCAGCACGACGAGTACCTCCTGCCCCTCATCGATCCGGCTCAGCGCGTACAGGCCCGGGCCCCGAGGGTCCGACCAGCGCACGATCTGCCGGCCGTGGCGCAGTGCCGGGAAGCGTTGCCGGATCTGGATGAGCCGCTGGGTCCACCGGAACATCTCCGACGACGGGTCGAACTTGTCGCCGGCCGAACTGGCCGAGGTGAACTGGCCTTCGGCGAACATGTCCTCCCGGTTGCGGGGCGCCGCCCGGTCGGCCGAGCACTCCCGGTCCAGCCGTTGGGAGGGCTGGCGCATCCCCTGCTCGGTGCCGTAGTACAGCATCGGGATGCCGGGTGAGAACAGCAGGAAGGCCAGGGCCGGGCGCAACCGGCTGGCCGGCTCGCCGTAGCGCAGGAAGCGGAACACGTCGTGGTTGTCGACGAACCTGATGAGCCGCCCGTGCGCCGGACCGAACGCCGCCACCGCCGTTCCGGAGCTGGTCTCCAGGTCGCGCGTGGGCGCCTGCCCGTGCAGCGCCCAGCTCTGGCGCCGGTACTCGGGATAGTTGTATCCGGTGTCCACTCCCAGGCGCAGGCTCTCCGCGATGGGTGCGTCGGTGGTACTCGAATACTCCCCGACGATGAGCAGGTTGTGTTTGCCGAGACGCGCCGCGTACTGCCGGACGGTCGCGCACAGGGCGGTGAGGAAGGGCGGATACAGGTGGCGGATCGCGTCCAGCCGCAGGCCGTCGGCGTCGGTTTCCCGCAGCCACCAGCAGGCCACATGCTCCAGCAGGCGGGCCGTCGCCGGGTTGTCCGTGGCGAGGTGCCGGTGGCTCGGTGGGAAGTCCCCGAACGCCGCCTGTTCCGGATCCTTCCAGTCCGCGATGATGCCCCGCCGGGAGAAGTGCGCCGGGTCGGCCAGTTCCCGGGGACGGATGTGTACGACCCCGCCGGCCACCGGGGCCGGCGCATCCTTCCAGCGGTTGTGCCCGTCCGCGTACTGGAACACCGGGCCGGTGTGGTTGACGACGAGGTCGAGCAGGACCCGGATGCCCCGACGGTGGGCCCGGTCGATCAGCTCGACGAGATCGGCCATCCGGCCCAGGCGCGGGTCCACCGACATCAGGTGCACCGGGGCGTACCCGTGGTAGGTGCCGGGCGCGGTCCACGTGACGGGCGAGAGTTGGATCGCGGTGACGCCCAGGTCGCTCAGGTAGTTCAGGCGGCCGGTGATACCGCGGAGGTTCCCGCCATGCCGGCTGCCGCCATCCGCGGGGTCACCCTCGATGACCCGCCCCGGGCCGGCCTGGAACCGGTCGATGAGGATGGAGTACATCACCTCGTCCCGCCAGTCCTCGGGTGACGGGTGGTACCCGCGTCCGGCCGGTGGCAGCAGCGTCGTATCGGCGATGCGGTCCGGTGCCGGCTCGCCGGCTCCGGGCGTACCCCGGTGCTCAGTGCCCACGGCCGCGCCCGCCCCCCTCCCGCAGCCGCCACACCTGGAAGGTCGGCCCGTCGGCCGGCAGTGGCCGACCGGAGCGGAGGTCGGGGGCGCCGCCGTAGATGTTCTCGCCGTCCGCCGGTTCGGTCAGCCCGACAGGGTGCGCCGGTCGCTGGCGCGCGGCGTACACGAGCAGGCGCTCGTCGGCCGTCTCGCGCAGGTACACCAGTTCGTGCTCACCCGCGTGCAGGAAGCGCAGCCCGCCCCGCCGCAGGGCGGCGTTTTCGCGGCGCAACCCCAGCAGCGACCGGTACCGGGTCAGGGTCACCCGGTCCCACGATTCCCTGTCCTGCCACGGAATCGGCCGCCGCCCGTCCTCGGCCCACCGTCCCCGCAGGCCGATTTCGCTGCCCGCGTAGACCATCGGCGTGCCGGGCAGGGTGGCCATCAGGCCGGCGGCGACTTCGACGAGGGCCGCGTCGTCGCCGACCACCGTCCGGATGCGTGGTGTGTCGTGCGAGTCGAGCAGCGACCACGACGTGGTCAGGGTGCGCCAGGACATCCGGGCGGCAAAGGCCCGCATGGACTTCACCATGCTCGCCGCGGACAGCCGGGGCACGCCGACCGGCAGGCCGAGACAGGACAACGGCTCGGCGCCCAGCCAGCTCCACACGGGACGGCTGAAGCCCGCGTAGTTCAACACGCCGTGCCAGCCGCCGATGTCGATGTCGCCGCTGGCGTCGTGCATGTGCTCCGCGATGAGCAGCGCGTCCGGCCGGGATGCCCGCACGGCGGCGAGCATCGCGGCGGCCACCTCATGGTTGTCGTCGTCCGCGCCCCGCCGGCCGGTACGGTGCCCCACGTCGACCCGCCAGCCGTCCAGCCCCGCCGCCAGCCAGCGCCGGGCCACCGAGTCGGGCCCGTCGAAGAACCTCCGGCGCAGTTCGCGGCTGCCCCAGTTCAACTTCGGCAGGTGCTCGACGTTCGCCCAGGTTTCGTAGCCGTGCTCCACGCGATCATCGAAGTAGTACAGGTCGCGGTGCGCTCCGGCACGCGCCCGCTGGAACCACTCATGCTCGGCGCCGGTGTGGTTGGTGGTCAGGTCGCCGATCAGGCGCCACCCCCGGCCGTGCAGCGCGCCCGCCAGCCGGGTGAATGCCTCCTCCCCGCCGAGCGCCGGGTCGACGCGCTCGAACGAACTGGCGCGGTAGCGGTGGTTTGTCGGCGACGCGAAGAACGGGGTCAGGCAGATGGTGTCGGCGCTCAACGCGGCCACATGATCCAGGTGCTCGCGGATGCCGTCCAGATCGCCGCCGAAGAACTCGCGCTCGCAGTCGGGCGCCGCGCCGTTGACCGGCGCGTCCCAGCGGCGGACGAGGGCCCAGTCCGGCACCGGCCGGCGGTCGGCGCCGGCCGAGCGGGCGAACCGGTCGGGGAAGATGAGATACCCGATGGCGTCGGCGGACCAGGCCGGTGGCCCGTCTCCGCACACCAACCGGAAGTCGGTGTCATCGGGTATGTGCCCGGCGCGGATGCCGGCCGCGGTCAGCCACCGGTAACCGCCCGCTCCGGCGAGCAGGAACCGGTACCGGGTGACGCGGTTGTGTACCGGCAGCGGGGCCCGGAACCATACGACGCCCGGCTCCGCACCGGGTACCGGCTCGACGGTCGCCGGTAGGAAGCGGACCCCGCCGTCCTGGGTCGCGCGCAGCCAGACTTCCCCGACGCCGGCCGTCCCGGAGGCGCGGGCGTAGACGTCGACGACATCGCCGATCCGCGGGCTCTGGTTGGGCACGTAGCGCGCGGAGCCGTCGTGGTGAATCGTCATGGACCGGCCTTCCCGGATCGAGGCGTGTCAGGTGCCGCTCATCTCGTACCGCCGGACGCCCCGGGACCACGCCGCAGCGGCCAGCAACAGGACCACCACGACCACGAGGGGCGTCCAGACCAACAAGTGGGTACGCCCGTAGAGCAGATACGACACGGGTGCGTACGAGGTGAACGCGAACGGCAGTACCCAGGTCAGCAGGCGGCGCACGGCCGTCCCGTAGATCTCCAGCGGATAGGCCGCGAAATCCGATGCCTGGTAGGTGGCGGCCATGGCCGGCATGCTGGTGGTCGTCCAGAACGCGGCGGAGGCCAGCAGGAGCTTGATACCGGCGTAGATGAGCGCGCCGGACAGGATCAGCAGCGGGAGCAGCAGCAGCTGTCCCGGCGACAGGTGCAGGCCGAGCCGGTGCCCGGCGTACCCGGTGATGGCCACGCCGACGAGCAACTCACCGAACCCGTCCGGGTAGAGAAAGCGCTCCGACAACACACCGAACAGCGGACCGAGGGGCCGGATCAGGTACCGGTGGAAGTCACCGGTGAGCACCAGCTTGCGCCCGACCTCCCACAGCTGGTCGGTGAACAGGTGGTCCAGTCCGCGTGGTATCAGCGAAAAGCCGAACAGGAACAGCGTCTGGCGGTACCCCCAGCCCTCGATGACCGGTACCTGGCGGAAAATGAACATGAGCACCGCCGCCTGCGTGCCGACCCGGACGAAGAAGCTGCCCGCGCCGAGCATGAAGTCCAACCGGTACGCGGTGAGCCGGTGCAGGCCCACGCCGCCGAAGAAGATGGTCAGCTTCAGGTACCGCGTGAGACTGGCGATGGCGGTCGGTGGGCTGCCCTTCATCCGCCGAACACCTCCAGCCGGCGGCGCACCCGCCGCCACACCAACCCGGAAAGCAGCGACAGGACCAGCACCCAGGCGGCCTGCTGACCGAGGATGCCGACCGCCTCGCCGGTTCCGTGGTAGCCGCCCAGCAGGAGCCGGGTCGGTGCGTAGACCATGCCCTGGAACGGCAGCGCGGCGCAGACCGTGGCGAGCGCGCCGGGCATGACCGAGATCGGCATCAGCCGGCCGGCCAGGAACGAAACGACACCATCCTTCACGTTGCGCAGTCCCCAGTTGTTGGTGGTCAGCAGGCCGGCATATCCGACGAGCAGGTTGACCAGGAACGCGATGACGACCGATAGCAGCACGCTGGCCACGAACATGACCGCTCGGGCCGGTGTGGGTACCGACAGCGGAACCAGCAGTAGGAACGGTACGAGCACCGGGCCCGCCACGAATACGGCGTTGAGCGTGACCACCGGAATCGCCACCGCCAGGCGCATCAGCGGATAGCTGACCGGCCGGATGACCGACGCGACGATGGATCCCGTGTAGATGTCCTCCGCGATCTCCTCGTCGACCCGGTTCGCGTGGACCAGGGCGAGCAGCTGCGCGACGAGGATGTAGGTGGTCAATTGCCGGCCGTCAAAGCCGCCCACCCGGCCACCCGCCGCGTTGGCCGCCACGGCCCGCCACAGGAACACCTGGACCGCGACGCTGATGACACCGCCCGTCGCGGTCATCGCCAGCGCCCCCCGGTACTGCAGGAAGGTGTGCGTCTTCGCGCTCATGAATGCCGTGTACCGGGCGGTCAGCACGCGGTGCCGTCCCGACCGGCGGGTACGGCCGGTGAGGCGTAGATGGCGCGGATGACGCCGGCCAGATCCGGCTCCGGGGCGTACCACTCGCCGATATCGAACCGGTCCAGCAGGAAGCTCAGCACGGCCCGGGAGGAGACCCGATCGGGCGGGTAGCACACCTCGACGCGCCCGCCGTCGGTCGGCTGCGCCCGCACACCGGGCAGATGACGGTGTACCGCCGAGGCGATCTCGGCGGCCGGGTGCCGGCCGTTGGCGTTGACCACAATGCAGCGTTGGTCGGCCGTGGCCAGCAGCCCGGAGATCGTGCCCTGGTGGATGACGCGCCCCCGGTCGATGACCAGAACCCAGTCGCAGATGGCGGCGATGTCGTTGAGGTCATGACTGGTCAGCACGACGGTGGTGCCCAGGTCCCGGTTCACCCGATTGATCAGTTCCCGCACGGCGTCCTTGAGGAACAGATCCAGGCCGATCGTCGGCTCGTCCAGGAAGAGCACGGCGGGATCGTGTACCAGACTCGCCGCCACCTCGGCCCGCATGCGCTGTCCGAGACTGAGGGTGCGCACCGGCGCGGTACCGAGGGCATCGATGTCCAGCAGTTCCCGGTACAGCGCCATGTTTCGGTGGTACACCGGATCGGGGATCTCGTAGACTCGCCGCAGAATGCGGAATGCGTCGGGCACGGAAAGGTCCCACCAGAGCTGGGTACGCTGGCCGAATACGACACCCATGCGACGCGCCGCGAGGCGCCGCTGCCGGTACGGTTCGATGCCACCCACCAGGCAGCTGCCCGATGTGGGGGTCATCACACCGGTCAGCATTTTGATGGTCGTTGACTTACCCGCGCCGTTGGCGCCGATGTAGGCGACCTTCGCACCCTCCTCGATCTCGAAGGACACATGGTCAACCGCGCGCACCAGCCGGTAGTCGCGGCTCAGCAAAGTGCGCAGGCTGCCGGTCAGGCCCGAGCCCCGCTCATAGACCTTGAACTCCTTGACCAGATTGTCGACGACCACCGCGCGCTCCACCCGGGAGAGTCAAACACCGGCGTAGCAAGGGCACAAGGCCGTTGCTTGCGGAGCCTGGAACCCTCGGCTACCTTGGCTCACGTTCCGCTGGAATGAATCGCGTCGACGCGACAGAGCAACAGCGAATACACCATGACGGTACGCGCATACAGCGATGCCTGTGCGCGCGGTGTTTCGCCTGCGTTCTCCACCGCACCACTCAATGGGCTGTCAGGGGAAGCTATCGATGACTCGAAGCATCACGTCCGCCGTTGTCGAGGAAGAGGGATGGTTCACCCTCCGCTCGCCCGAAGGCATCTCGTACCGCGTCGATCTGGGCGAACGGATTCTCGCACCGGAGAACCCTCTGCTGGCCAACTACATTGGCGGCCGCCGGTTGTGCGCGTTCGTCAGCCCGACGGTCGACCGGCTGTACGGCCGGCAGCTTCGCGAGTATCTCGGTGCGCACCTGGAGCCGGGCGACTGGACCATGACGGAGGTACCGAGCGGCGAGGCGAACAAGACGCTGGCCAATGTCGAACGTACCTGCGCGTTCGCGAAGCGGTTCGGCCTCGACCGGCACGGCGTGATGATGGCGTTCGGCGGCGGTGTGGTCAGCGACGTGGTGGGTTTCGCCGCGTCCATCTATGCGCGGGGCGTTTCGTACGTCAAAATCAACACGACGCTGGTCGCGCAGGTGGACGCCGGGGTGGGCGTGAAGACCGGCGTCAACGGCGTGGGGGCCAAGAACATGCTCGGCGCCTACCACGCTCCCGACGCGTCACTCAACGACATGTCCTTCCTCGCCACGCTGCCCCTCCGGGAGACGCGGTGTGGGCTGGCGGAGATCGTCAAGATGGCGGTCATCCGCGACGAGGAGCTCTTCCGCGTCATCGACGAGAACGCCCACGCGCTGCAGCACCCGATGAGCGATCGTGGGGGAGAGGTCGGGCGCCGCGTCAGCCGAACCGCGATCCGGCTGATGCTCGACGAACTGTGCGACAACCTGTGCGAGACGGACCTCGCGCGGATCGTGGACTTCGGGCACACCTTCGGGCCCGTCATCGAGACCGCCAGCGGGTACCGGGTCGCGCACGGCGAGTCGGTCGCGATCGACATGGCCATCTCCAGCCACATCGCCCGGGTGATCGGTGTCTGCCCGGCCGGGGAGTGCGAGCGGATCGTCGACCTGATCGCCCGGCTCGGGCTGCCCGTGTTCGACCCGCAGACCTGTACGCCGGAGTTCATGCGGCGGGCGTTGACGGCGGCCTGGGAGCGGCGCGGTCGCCGGCTCAACCTCGTTCTGCCGTCGGCGCTGGGCAAGACCGTCTTCGTGGAATCGTTGGAGGACCTGCCGCTGCCGGTGCTGGAGGAGGCGTTGGCCGCGCTGCGCGGGCGATCGGGGGCGGCGGGGGCGCCGGGAGTCAGTCCATCCGTCCCGGGGCCGGCGACCGGTGCCGTGTCCTCCGGTCGGCCGGAACCCCGGCGCGGCAACGTGTACGACGATCTGATGCGGGCCGTGTACGGCGACCACGGTGGCGACGGGCCGATCCGCGTCCACCGGGCGTACGACCGGCTGGCCGGTCTGGCGCCGGTGGCCTTCATCGATCTGGTGACCATTCCGCCGGCCAGCTCCATCGGCCGGCACCGGCACGGTGACGACCAGGAGACGTACATCGTGCTGCGGGGCCAGGGGATGATGAGCGTGGATGGTGAGGAGTTCCCGGTACGGGCCGGCGACGTGATCGTCAACGGGCCGTTCGGCGAGCACGGGCTGCGGAACGACTCGACGGTACCCTTGGAGCTTCTGGTCTTCGAGGCGGCCGGTGAGGACCGGGCGGCCCATGACGGCTGAACGCCAGCGCGACGCCCTGCGCGCCGAGGCACCGTATCTCGCGCCCGGCGCCTCCGAGGAGACGACCGCCGGGCAGCGGGTGTTCGACCGGGGCCAGGGTGCCATCCTGACCGACCTGGATGGCAACCAGTACATCGATCTCGCGGCGGGCACCCTGACCCAGTCCGTCGGGCACTGCCATCCGGAGGTCGTCGAGGCCCTGACCCGGCAAGCGGCGCGCCTGTGGAATGTCCATGACAGCGCCACCACCGGCCGGGCCGAGTTGTGCCGCACCCTGGCCCGGATGCTCCCGCCGTACCTGCACACGCTGAGCTTCTTCAGCACCGGCGCCGAGGTGGTGGAGGCCGCGCTGCGCGTGGTACTCGCGAGCGCGGCGCCCGGGCGCAACCGGGTCGGCGCGCTGCGCCACGGCTTCCACGGGAAAACGCAGGGCGCCCGGATGCTGGTGCACTGGGACATCGGCAACCAGGCGCTCGCCGGCAACAGCGTGCTCGGCTATGCGCCGTACTGCTACCGCTGTCCACTCGACCTCACGTACCCCTCGTGCGAACTGCGGTGCGCGAAGCTGGTCCGCCGGCACATCGCGGAGAAACCCAACATCAGCGCGCTGTTCTTCGAGCCGGTACTCGGCGCGGCCGGGGTTATCGTGCCGCCTCCGGGCTACTGGGAACTGATTCAGGACGCCTGCCGCGCCAACGGCGTCCTGCTGATCGCCGACGAGGTGCTCACGGGTGGCGGGCGTACCGGCACGTTCCTGGCCAGCGAGCGGTTCGGCATCGAGCCCGACCTGGTGACGCTGGCCAAGGGGCTCGGCTCCGGCTTCCCCTTCGCGGTCCTCGCCGGCCGGTCGGAACCGCTGGCCGGGGCGGCGGCGGTCGCCGGGTCCACCGCGTCGACCTACGGCGGCAACCCGCTGGGCATCGCCGTGGCCGAGGCCACCCTGCGGGTCGTCGAGCGGGACCGGCTGATCGACCGGGTGAACGCCCTGGCCGGCCGGCTCGCCGAGCGGCTGCACGCGTTGCGGGACAAGCATTCCGGGCTGGGCGACGTGCGCGGGCTGGGGTTGCTGTACGGCCTGGAGTTCGTCACTGACCGGCGTACCCGCGCGCCGGCCCCGGATCTCGCCCGGCGGGTGTACCGCGCCGCGCTCGACGGTGGCGTCCGCGTTGCCTTCGGCGGCAACGTCATCCGCCTGGCCCCACCGTTCAACGTGCCGGAGGAGGTGCTGGAGGAGGGGTTGGACCGGCTGGATCGCGCGATCGGACTGGCCGGCCGCGAGGCGGGAGTCAGCTAACAGGCATGGGGCGTGGAGGACATCGATGCACATCATCGAGCACTACTTCGACGTCGGCGGGTTCGACCACCGGCTGGTTCAGGGGGGCACCTCCGTGTACCTGTGGAATCTCTCCCGTTCGATGGCCGCCGCAGGGCACCGGGTGAGCGTTGTCGCCCCGGCACACGGCCGGCTGGAGGATCTGCGCCGGTACCACACGGTCACGCCTGTGCCGTTCGACGGCGTACACACGGTGACCATCCCACTCGATCGGCGGGTGTGGCGGGACTACCCCGAGACCGTCGATATCCCGCTGCGGACGACGGCGCACCGCGTCACGATCGAGGGGGTGGACCTGTACTTCCTGTCCAACGACATGCTCGACCGGCTGCCGGACACGTTCTACCCGCCGTACCACACCAAGGGCCGGGATCTGGTGTTCTTCAAGCCGCTGGTGTTCCAGGTGGACAGTGTGCGGTTCATGCGGCACCAGTTCCGCGGCGAGCGCGCGGTCATCCACACGCACGAACCCTTCTACCATTACCTGGTACCGGCGGCCTTCCGTGACGACCCCGACACGGTTGTCGCCAGCACCGTGCAGAGCAACATGCCCATCACCAAGATGGTGTACCGCCGGGAGGTCGAGTCGCTGCTGGCCGCCCTCGACGTGAAGGTCGAACTGCCGGCCGCCGACCCGGTACCGGACGGCCCCGCGAACGCCGCGATGAGCCGGTACCAGCGCCGCACCCACCTGCACTACGAGTACCCGCCGGAGTACGTGAACATCTTCGCCCTGGTAGCCGAGCACGCCGACCTGGTGGACTTCCTGTCGCCCGGCCAGCTGCACTTCTACTCGACGTTCGCCGATACCCCGTTCGAGGCGCTGTTCACCCGGCTCGCGGTGTCGGACGTGGTGGCCCGCAACGCACACAAGTTCTTCGTCGGCGGCTGCGCGCTGTCCGACCGCTGGCTGTCCACCGATCCGTCCACCGTGGACCGCGCGGCGGTACGCGCGGAGCTCGGGCTGGCGCCTGACCGGGTGACGTTCTTCCACAACGCCCGCTACGCGGTCGAGCACAAGGGCCAGCGGGAGTTGATGCGGGCGGTTGACCGGGTGCTCGGTGATGGCCTGGCGGCCAACTTCATCATCCGTTGCCTGGCCCCGGCGGGCATCGACGACCCCTACTTCCACGAGGTGGCCCGCCGGTACCCCGGTCGGGTCTATCTGGAATGGCACCAGGTTCCCGAGGACCGCATCTTCGGCTACGCGGCCAGCGCCGACTACTGCGTTTTCCCGTCCAAGTACGAGATGGACACGTTCCTCATCGCACAGGGGGAGGCAATGGCCTGCGGCGCGGTGCCGATCGCCACCGCCCAGGAGGGCATGGCTCACTTCGGCCACGTCCCCGATCCGCACCACGGACCGGACCGGGACTCGGCCACCGGGTTCGCGCTCACGCGCGCCTTTGCCGAGGACGCCCCGATCCTCGTCGACGATCTGGCGGCGGCGATGCGCGCGGCGGTGCGACTGCGGCGCGAGCAGCCCGACGAGTACCGCCGGCTGTCCGGCAACGCCGCCAGGACCGCCCGGCAGTTCACCTGGGAACGCTGCGCGCGGCAGCACCTGGCCGCATTCCAGGAGGTGCACGACGGGCGCCGCCCCGTGCTCGGCGATGACACGGCACTGCGTAACGGTTGGTTCGACCGCGTCTCCGCCGCCGGCTGGCGGAGCCGGGCCGCCGACATCGCCGAGCGGGCGCTCGCCCGGGGCGACGTGCGGGCGTTCACCCGGTGCCAGCCGCTGACGCCGGAGTCCGCGCGGCGGCTGTTCGACGCGGCCTACGCGCGGGCCGACTTCGCGGCCTGCGAGACCATCGCGTCGGAGGCACCGGTTGGAACCCGGCTCCCGTTGCTCAGCGCGGTGCGGAACCGGCTGGAGATCGTCCACAGTGGAGCATCCCGCCGGCTGCGGTACCGCATGGCCAGCGCGCAGCGGGTCGAGCTGGTATTCCAGGGGATCGGTGACGGGGCTCAGGTGCTGACCCTGGGTCGCGATGGAGACGCGTTCACCGCCACCCTTCCGGATCCGCCGGACGGGTCGCCGCTGTGCTTCCTGCTGACCCTCGACAGCGGGCGCGTGGCCTGGGATGTGGTGACCCGTGGGTGACGTGCGGGCGGTACTGCTGGCGGGGGGCGCGGGTACCCGCATGGCTCAACTCGGCGCGGGGCGCCTCAAGCCGCTGATCCCTTTCGGGGGGTCCTGCCGGCTCGTCGACTTCAGCATCGCCAACGCCTGGAATTCAGGCTTCAGCGAGGTACTGCTGCTCTCGCAGCATGAGGAGCGCGAGCTCATGGACGACCTGTTCCGGGTGTGGTGGCGCCCCGGCTTCCGGGTCCACTTCGGACCGTACGACGCGGCCTACCGCCGGGCGGCCCGGGACGCCTCGGTACCGGCGCCCGCCCCGCCCGCCGGCCCGCCCGAGCGCGGTACCGCTGACGCGCTCATCCGCAAGGGTGCGTACATCTTCCAGCCCGATGTCACGGAGGTGCTCCTGCTGCACGCCGACCACGTCTACTCGTTCGACTACCGCGACCTGATCCGGACCCACCGGGACAGCGGGGCCGCGCTCACCCTCACCTTCCAGCGCATCGAGCGGCGGTACGTCCACCTGTTCGGCATGGTGGAGTTCGGGCCGGACGGCGTGCTGACCCGGTTCGAGGAGAAGCCCCGGACGGTCACCTCGGACCTGGTGTTCGCGGCGTTCTGCGTATTCGACGCCGCGATCCTGCGGCGCTACCTGGAACTGCTCGACGGTACCGGCTGGCAGCACGACGTCAGCCATGATGTGATTCCCGCCATGCTCGCCGGGGGCGAGTTGATCCGGGGGTACGAGGTACGCGGCTACTGGGCGGACATCGGCACGGTGCAGCGGTACCACCGGGCGCACCTGTCGTTGGTGTCCGACCCACCGACGATGACTCTGGGCGAGATGCCGTGCCTGGTCGCTCCGGCGGTGGCGCGGGGCTTCGTGCGCAAGGCGCCCGGGGTGGAGCGCAGCATTGTGCCGGCGGATCTGGTCAACGACGGGCTACTGGCGACGAGCGTGGCCTTTCCGGGGGTACGCATTGGCGCCGGCGCCCACGTCCGCGACGCGGTGCTGCTGCCCGGTGCGCGGATCGGCCCCGGTGCCGTGGTGGAGTCCGCCATCGTGACCGAGGCCGGTGTGGTGGCCCCGGTCGCCGGAGCGGCGGTGCCGGTATGAGGCCCTCTCCCGCCAACCGCATCGTGCTCGACGTCGGCGGAACCACGCTGCGCACCGCGCGCTACGAAAGGCACACGGGCCGCTTGTCGGAGGTCCGCCGGGTACCCGTTGAGGGCATGGCGCGCCACCCGGACGACCCGGCAGCGGTGCTGCAGGAGCGGGTGGTGGCCCAGATCGGCCGGGAGATTGAGCGGATCCGGACCGGTCCGCGTGATCCGGCCGAGATCGTCGTCGCCTTCGCCGGTCCGGTCACCGACGGCGGCGTCGTCACGGCGGCCCCCACCATCTGGGGCGGCCCGGCCGAACCGGTGCCGCTGACCGCGGAACTGCGCGACCGGCTCGACGCCCCGGTGGTCGTCGTCAACGATCTGACCGCCGCCGCGTGGCGCTACCTCGGCCGGGTTCCCGAGCCCTTCTGCCTGATCACCGTCAGCTCCGGGATCGGCAACAAGGTTGTGCACGCCGGCCGCGTCATGGTGGATCCGGACGGGATCGGCGGTGAGCTGGGCCACTGGACCTGCGACACCGGGCCGGACGCGCTGCCGTGCGAGTGCGGTGGGCGGGGACACCTGGGGGGCATTGCCTCGGGGCGGGGCGCGGTGGCCCTTGCGCGACGCCGTGCGGTCCGGGACCCAGGGCCGTTTCGCCGCTCGGTCCTGGCTCGGCAGGCCGAGATCGACGCGGTCGGCCTGGCCCGCGCAGTGGCCGGCGGCGACGCCTTCGCCCTGGACGTGCTGCGCACCGGGCTGGCCCACCTCGCGTCCGCCGTCACCGCGCTGTTCACCGCGGCCGGAATCTGCCACTACGTGATCGTCGGCGGGTTCGCTCAGGCGATCGGCCAGTCCTATGTGGACCTGCTCGCCGAACAGCTCGACGCGCGTGGCTGCTTCGGGCTGCCGCCGGAACGCATCCGGCGGATGGCCCAGTTGGGTGAGCCGGACGACGACCACGCGCTGATCGGCGCCGGCCGGATCACGACCGCCGCCCCGGAACCGCAGCCGGAACCCACGGTCCCGGGTGGCGGATCGACGGTGAGGACGGGCTGATGCGGGTCATGATCGCGGGTAGTGGGCTGATCGGTGGGGCACTGGCCCACCACCTGGCCGGTACCGGAATTCCGGCCGTCATGTGCTCCCGTCGGCCACCGGTTTCGCAACCCGGCCCGGCCGCCGTGGCGCCGGCCAGTGTGGGACCGTCCGGCGTGGCGCCGGTCAGTGCGGGGCCGGTCACTACCCGGCCGGCCGGTGCCGGATCGTCCACTGTGGAGGATTCGGCCGATCTGCCGCCGGCCTGGCTCGCGCTGGACGTCACCGATGCCGCCGCCTGCCGCGCCGCCGCCGATCTCGCGCAGCCGGACGCCGTCGTGCTGGTCCACGGCCCTTCCGACGTGACCTGGTGCCAGTCGCATCCGGCGGAGGCGCTCGCCGCGCACACCCGGGCCGCCGCCAACCTCGTCGCGGCGGTGCCCGCCGCCCACTTCATCGGCGTGTCCACCGACAACGTCTTCCGTGGCGACGCGGACACCTACGACGAGTCCGCCATCCCGCACCCGGCCAACGCATACGGGCGCGCGAAGCTGGGCGCCGAGCAGATCCTGCGGGAGCGGTCCGCCCGCGTCACCGTCCTTCGGGCCAGCGCGGTCTACGGGTGGCAGCCGGGCGGGGGGCAGTGGCTGAACTTCTTCGCCCACTGCGTCCAGCAACTGGAGCGCGGACAGCCGGTGGCCGCGCCGTACGACCACTGGAACACCCCGCTGCTCGTGGACGATGTGGTGCGGGTCATCGCCGCGCTGCTGCCCGCGCCGCCGTCGGGGCCGCTTCACCTCGGCGGTCCGGACCGGATCTCGCGGTACGGCTGGGCGGTGGCGATCGGGCAGGCGCTGGGGCGATCCCGTGATCTGGTCGCGCCGGTCCGGCGGGAGCAGACCAGGTACGCCTGCCGGCCGGTGAACGCGTGCCTGACCAGTACCCGGCTGGACCGGCTTGTGCCCGTCAGGTCCCTGGCCCGGCACGGGGTGGCGGCCGGCACCCGGATCCTGCTGAGCCAGCGCGCGGCGGGGCGGCCGGGCGTGCAGCAACCGGGGAGCCATCCGGACGCGGAGGGGGATCGCGCATGCATATCGTGAAGGTCGCCTTCGAGTCGATAGCCTTCGACGGGCGGCTCAAGCGCGGCGGTGCGGCCACTCTCGTGTGGCACCTGGCCCAGCAGTACGCGGCCACCGGACACCGGGTATCTCTGATCACGCCGGCCCACGGCCACGCGGACTACCTGGTGGACCGGTACGGCGCGCGCGAACTGCCGTACCGGGAAGCGCACGCGGTACCGCTGGTGCTCGATCCGAAGGTGTGGCCGGACCATCCGGTCGAGTTGACGCTCGCCTTGTCCACCCGGGTATTCCTGCTCCGCCGGGACGGCGTGGACATCTACTTCCTGGCCAACGAGTACCTCGACCTGCTGCCCGACCGGCTCTACCCGGACAACGAGACGCACGGCACCGATTTCGCCTACTTCAAGCCGATGGTGTTCCAGGTCGACGCCGTCCGCCTCGTGGAGCGGCTGCTCGCCGGAGAGCCCGGGGTCGTACACTGCCACGAGCCCTACCACCACTACCTGCTCCCAGCCGTCCTGGGTGGTGTGCCCGGCCGTACCCTCGTCAGCACCGTCGCGCTCAACTCACCCATCAACGAGAAGGTGTACCGGCCGCAGCTCGAACGCCTGCTGCGGATGTTCTCCACCACCGTCGACCTCGACCGGTTCGCTGATCCGCCGCCGGGCGACGCGCTGGACACCGCGATGGCCAACTACCTGCGCCCGTCCTACCGGCAGTTTGACTACGGACCCGACTACACCTGCTACTTCTCGCTGGTGGCGGCCTACACCGACATCATCGACTTCCTGTCCCCGGGCCAGCGACAGTACTACTCCACCTTCCGGGACGCGCCGTCGGAGCGCGGGTTCGAGCGGTGGACCGTCTCCCGCATCGTCAAGGAGACGGCCCACAAGCAGTTCGTCGGCGGGTGTGCCCTGCCGGACTGGTGGCTGGCCCGCGATCCGTCCACAGTGGACCGTAGCCGGGTTCTCGCCGAGCGTGGACTGGACGCGCGCCTCCCCACCTTCTACCACGCGGCCCGCCTCGACCAGAACCACAAGGGCCAGTTCGAGCTCATGCGCGCGGTGGATCGGGTTCTCGCCGACGACCCCGGCCTGAACTTCGTCATCCGGTGCGCGGTTGGCACGGGCGCGGTACGCGCCTCGGCCGCCGTCCCGTACTTCCAGGAGGTCGCCGACCGGTACCCGGGCCGCGTGTACCTGGACTGGAACATGGTCGACGAGGAGGCCCTCTTCGATGAGGCCGCCGCGGCCGACTTCTGCGTTTTCCCGTCCAAGTTCGAACTCGACACGTTCCATATCGCGCTCGGTGAGGCGATGGCCTGCGGCACGGTGCCCATCATCACGGCCCAACAGACGTTCACCCACTACCGCTGCACCCTGCCCCTGTCGGATCCGGCGGCCACCGGCTTCGCCGTACCACGGTCGTTCCGGGCGAAGGACGAGCGCCTGGTCGCCAACCTGGTCACCGCGATCGAGCACGCGGTCGACATTTTCCGGCACGACCCAGCGACCTACCGGCGGTTGTCGCGCAACGCTCGGGAGGTGGGCCGGAGCTTCACGTGGGAGCGGTGTGCCGGGCGCCGCCTGGAGCGGTTCCGCGCCGGGCCGCCGGTCGGGGCGGGTGCTGAGGCCGATGCCTTCGCCATCGACAGCGGCTGGTTCGACCGGGTCAGTGAGAGCGGATGGACGGCCCAGCGGGCCCGGGTGGCCGAGGCGGCCCGGGAGCGCGGGGATCTGGACGTGTACGCACGCTGTGCCGTGGTCGACGCCGCGTCGGTGCGGCGGCTCTTCGACGCCGCCTACCGCCGCGCCGACTTCGAACGCTGTGCGGAGCTCGCGGAACTGGCCGGCCCGGACTCCCGCGCGCTGGTGGCGGAGCGGTGCCGGGTACGAGCGGGCGGCGGCGGATACCGGGTCACGTACCGCTTCCCGCACGCCGACCGGGTGGATCTCATCCTCGACTCGGTACAGGGCCCCGATACCGGCCGGGGCAACCGGTATACCTGTCCGCTGGCCCGGCGGCCCGGCGGCTTCGAGGCTGATCTGCCGCCGGGCTTCGAGTCCCGGGATCTGGTGTTCCTGCTGACGCTCGCCTCGGGACGTATCGCCTGGGACATGGTGCCGGTCCGGTCGCACCGGGTCGCCGGCCGGCGGGACCGTTATCCTTCCGGAGTGGGTGCGGATGACGGCTGACACTCGGGTGCTCGTGCTGGGCGGCACGGGTGTCGACACGGTGGTATACATACCCAGGCTGGGGGTCGCCGGGATCGACAGTTGCGTGGTGCCGGCCATCGTGCGTCGAGCCGGGCAGACCGGGGACAACGTCGCCGTCGGGCTGGCCGCACTGGGCTTGCCGGTCTCGCTCATCGACCACGTCGGCGACGACCACGAAGGCGAACTGGTACGCGCCCTGCACCGGCGCAGCGGCGTCTCGCTCATGCCGGTCGACGCCCCGCACGGCACCAAGCGGGCGGTGAGCCTGGTTGACCCGTCCGGCCGCCGGCTCTCCTTCTTCGACGGCAGCCGCACGGCCGGTGACCCGCTGCCCGAGGAGCTGGTCGCCCAACTCGCGGAGCCGGCGACGCACGCACACGTGTCCATCACCTTTCCGTGCCAGCACGCGCTCCCCACGCTGATCCGTTCCGGCGTGGTCATCTCGACCGACCTGCACGACTGGAACGGGTCGGACGCCTATCACGAAGAGTTCGCCTACCAGGCCGACATCGTGTTCCTGTCGGCGGTCGCCCTGACCGACCACGAGGCCACCATGCGGCGCATCGTCGAGCGGGGCCGCGCCCGGGTGGTCGTCGCGACGGCCGGGGCGCGCGGCGGCTACGTGCTGGCCGAAGGTGACGGTGCGGTCCGCGCTTTCGCCGCGGCCACGCCACCCGCGCCCGTGGTGGACAGCAACGGTGCCGGCGACGCGTTCGCCACCGGGTTCCTCTTCGGCCAGCTCTCGGGCGCCGATCTGGACACCTGCCTCGCCTACGGGACGGTCGCCGGGGCGCACGCGGTGACCGTACCGGCCACCGAGGTCGACCCCATCGGTCGCGACGCGCTGCTGCGCCTCGGCCGGTGAAATGCGCCAACGGGGCGAAGGCCAGCGCTGAGGAGGGGTGCCGGTGCTCG
>DATEJJ010000851.1:0-12607 GCA_035278125.1 Rugosimonospora sp. | reverse complement strand
GGACCCGGGCGCGCCGCCACCCGCCGTGCCGCCCGCGCCGGGAGTCGGCGTGGGTGCGGGCGTGGCGCTGGGGCCGGGCGTACCGGGTGTCACCGCGCCGCCCCGCAGCCCTCCGGCCAGTGCCGCCAGGACCGTGTTCAGCTCGGCCTGCAGGCGCTGCCGGTCCGGGGCGCTGCGCACCTTGTCCACCAGGGTCTGAGCCCGGTCCACCAGCCGGCTCGCGTCGGCGTACCGGTGCTGCGCCACCGCCTGCCGGGCCTGGTCGATCGCGTTCTCGGCGGCCAGCACGTCGGCCCGGTCCGGGTTGAGCAGCTGGCTGATCGGCCACAGTGGACTGCCCGGGGTGGCGTTCATCGCGGCCACGGACAGGCCACCGAGGAAGGCCACCAGGATCAGCGCCGCCGCCACCGCGATGCGCGGCCGGCCCAGGCGCCGCTTCCGCAGCGGCAGCACGGGAGCGGTCGGCGGGTCGCCGCCGCCGGACCCGGGCAGCGGGAGGGGCACCGTCGCGCTGTCACCGCCGTCGAGCGCGGCGGGGCGCAGCGTCACGTCGTCGAACTCGTCGGCCAGGTCGGCCCGCCAGACCGCCAGCATGACCGCGACCTCGTCGTCACTGGGCGCGGCCTCGCCCCGGCCCAACGAGTCCAGCAGCAGGTCATCGCCGCGGATCACGTCCAGGTCGTCGGTGCGCCGTTCGTCCGTCATGCCGGTACCTCGTCAAAAGCAGTACTCGCCAGGGTACGCAGCCGGGCAAGGGCGCGGGACTGGGCCACCCGTACCGCACCGGGGGACATGTCGAGCGTGCGCCCCACCTCCTCGGCGGACAGGCCCACCGCCACCCGCAGCACCACGATCTCGCGGTGCAGGTCGGGCAGGTGGCGCAGCAGCCGGCTCAGCCGCCGCGCGAGGTCCTGGGCGATGGCTTGCTGCTCCGGGCCGGGCGTGCTGTCCTGCCGGTCGCCGACCGTGTCGACCGGGGTGACCGCGAGATGCCGTACGGCGGCCCGCTGCGCGTCCGCGATCTTGTGTGCGGCGATCCCGTACACGAACGCGGCGAACGGCCGGCCCTGCTCGCGGAACCGGGGCAGCGCGTGCAGCACCGCCAGGCATACCTCCTGCGCGACGTCGTCGGCCGTGGTGTACCGGCCGCCGACCCGCCCCAGGTGTGCCCGGCAGTACCGGACGATCCCCGGCCGTACCGCCTCCAGCAGCCCGGCGGTGGCGTCGGGGTCGCCACCTACCGCCCGCTGGACCAGGTCTGTCTCTGGTGCGGTCATCGACCCAGTGCCCTCCCATGCACGCGGTTCCTGCACCGTATCCGGGTGCTGGCAGGTATACCAACACCAGGGTGTAACACCGGGGGAGCGGGCAGCGATATCTACCCGTACCCAGACACCCGTCCGGGACGCTCCTCTCCTGGAATGCTGCCCCACGTGCCGTTCCTCCGCGCGGCGGGGCAGCAGGCCCGGCACATCTGCCCTGCCCGGCGGCCCGGCCGGCGGGGCCCTCCCGGTGTGCCGGGCCGCCTTCAGAACGCCCCTGACCTGTAGCCTCTGCCGCATGGGCGAGCCTACGAAGATTCTGCTGAGCGAGGCCGAATTACCCCGCCAGTGGTACAACCTGATCCCGGATCTGCCCGCGCCCCCGCCGCCGGTGCTGCACCCGGGCACCCGGCAGCCGGTCGGCCCGGACGACCTCGCGCCGCTCTTCCCGCTCGCCCTGATCCTCCAGGAGGTCACCGGCGACCGGTACGTGGACATCCCGGACGAGGTGCTCGACGTGTACCGGCTGTGGCGCCCCTCGCCGCTCTACCGCGCGCACCGGCTGGAGAGGGCCCTCGGTACGCCCGCGAAGATCTACTACAAGTACGAGGGCGTCTCGCCGGCCGGGTCGCACAAGCCGAACACCGCCGTGGCGCAGGCGTACTACAACGCCGCCGCGGGCGTACGCCGGCTGACCACGGAGACCGGGGCCGGCCAGTGGGGCACCGCGCTCGCCTTCGCCTGCGCCCAGTTCGGCCTGGACTGCGAGGTATGGCAGGTACGCGCGTCGTACGACCAGAAGCCGTACCGGAAGATCATGATTGAAACCTTCGGCGGCGTCATCCACCCGTCTCCGTCCGAGCTGACCGCCGCCGGCCGCCGGGTCCTCGCCGAGCACCCGGACTCGCCCGGCTCGCTGGGCATCGCCATCTCCGAGGCGGTCGAGGTGGCCGCCGGCGACCCGCAGACCAACTACGCGCTCGGCTCGGTGCTCAACCACGTGCTGCTGCACCAGACGGTCATCGGAGAGGAGGCGCTGCGCCAGTTCGCCAAGGTCGGCGAGGTACCCGACCTGATCGTCGGCTGTACCGGCGGCGGCTCCAACTTCGCCGGGCTGGCCTTCCCGTTCCTGCGGGAGAAGCTGGCCGGCCGGATGGCGCCCACCATCCGCGCGGTCGAGCCGGCGTCCTGCCCGTCGCTGACGAAGGGCGTGTACGCGTACGACTTCGGCGACACGGCCGGCATGACGCCGCTGATGAAGATGCACACGCTCGGGCACGGTTTCATCCCCGACCCGATCCACGCGGGCGGGCTGCGGTACCACGGCATGTCCCCGCTCCTCTCGCACGTGTACGCGCTGGGCCTGATCGAGGCGGTGGCCAAGACGCAGCGGGAGTGCTTCGCGGCCGGCGTGCAGTTCGCCCGCGCCGAGGGCATCGTGCCGGCGCCGGAGCCCACCCACGCGCTGGCCGCCTGCGTGGAGGAGGCGTTGCGCTGCAAGGAGACCGGCGAGCCCAAGGTGATCCTGACCGCGCTGTGCGGGCACGGGCACCTGGACCTGGCCGCGTACGGCGCGTACCTGGCCGGCGAGCTGGTCGACCACGAACTGTCCACACAGGACATGGAGGCGGCGGTCGCGGCGCTGCCCGGCGTCTGAACCTATACATCGATATATTTGACAGAATTCCCGTCGTCACGGCCGATTGACACGCCGGTTAAGGCGAGGTTGAGTGGCGCTGGCCGCCCCGGGAAATCGGGGCGGGCGGTCGTGGTCGCCTGGGGAGGCCGGAATGGCGTTGGCGCGGCCGGTGAACGTCGCCCACCATGCGCGGCACGCGCCGGTACGGCGGTACGTCCTGCGTACCCTGCTGGTCCTCGCGGTGCTGGCGGCCGGTGCCGGGGTCGCGGTACTCAGCGTGGGCGCGGGCGGCAGTGGCAAGATCCAGCTCTCGGTGTACTGGTGGGGCGGCAAGGCACGGGCCGACATCACGCAGCGGGTGCTGGACCTGTACTCCGCCATCCACCCCGGGGTCACCTTCAGGACGCGGTGGCAGGGCAACAGCGGGTACTACGACAAGCTCGCCACCATGGCCAGCGGCGGTACCGCCCCGGACCTGTTCCAGCTGGACGACAACGGGCTGACCCAGTACGCGGGCCGGAACGTCACGCTGGACCTCACGCCGTACGTGGGCGGCCAGATCCGGGTGGACGAATTCCCGGTACCGCTGCAACAGGCCGGTACCGTCAACGGCCGGACCGCCGGCGTGGCGGCCGCGGAGAACACCGCCGCGCTGGTGTTCGACCGCACCGCGATCCAGCAGCTCGGCCTGGCCGTGCCGGACGCCACCATCTCCTGGCAGGGCCTGGTCGACTGGGCCGCCCAGGTGTACGCGCGCAGCGGCGGCAAGCGGTACGGGATGATGAACCCGGCCGCGGACTACAAGGTGCTCCAGGTCTGGCTGCGCCAGCAGGGCAAGGACCTGTACCAGGGCGGCAACCTGGGCTTCACGGCGGCCGACCTGACCCGGTGGCTGCAGTTCTGGGCGGACGCGGCGGCCCGGCACGCCACCCCGCCCGGCGACATCGTGCACGTGGCCAACGCGGGTGACGTGACCAGGCAGCTCGTGGTGACCGGGCAGGCGGCGATCTCGTTCATGTGGTCCAACCAGCTGGAGGAGATGCAGAAGAGCACCGCGCACGAGCTGGGCCTGGCCACCTACCCGGGCAGCCCGACCGGCCAGTGGCTCCGCGCCTCCATGTACTGGGCCGGGTACCGCCACACGAAGCACGCGGACACGGTGGCCGACGTGATCAACTTCCTGGTGAACAACCTCGACGCGGGCCGGCTGCTCGGCGCCGAACGCGGGCTGGCGCCCAACCTGAACATCCGCAGCCAGGTCGCGCCGCTGCTGACCGCGCCGATGCAGGACTCGGTGGCGTTCGAGACCAGCATGGCGGCCGAGTTCGGCAAGCCGCCCGCGCCGCCACCGGCCGGGCACGCGCAGATCCGCGCGCAGCTGACCCAGGCCGCGGAGAGCGTGGAGTTCGCCACGGCCACCCCGGCCGGCGCGGCGGCCCGGTTCTTCGCGCAGGCGAAGGTGATCCTCAGCTCCTGAGTGCGGCCAGCTCGTCCGGGAGCAGGCGCCGCGCCACCACCTGGATGGCGAACAGCGCGAAGCCCAGCACCACCGGCGCGGTCACCGGTACCAGCGTGCCCACGGCGACGGCCACGGCGAGCGTACCGGCCAGGGCGGTGGGTGCCAGGGGTGCGGCGAAGGCCGCGCGTACCGCCCAGCGGGCCGCCGGCCGCCAGCCGGTACCGCCGCGTTCGCCCACGCCCACCAGTACCAGCCCGGCCAGCCCGGCCACCTGGCTGGCCACCACGATGCTGAGCACGAGCAGCACCGGGCCGCCGGGTACCCGCCCGCGCGCCACGAGGACCACGTCGGTGCCGAGCAGCCCCGCACCCAGCACCGCGACCAGGGTGGCCACCGCGCCACCGGCCAGCGCGCGGAGCAGGGTCACCGCCAGTTCGCGCAGCGGCGGCATGGACCGGTACCGGCACCAGTGCGCCGCCGCCGCCGAGCCGGTGGCCAGCGCCCCGCCCAGCGTCAGTACCCCCAGCGAGACGACCGTGACCGCGATGCCGAGCAGCGCGAAGTCAGCGGCCGCGGCGAGCGTCTCCCGCCAGTCCCGGCGCGGCGGCCGCTCGTCCTCGCCGTCCATGTCGCCGGGGGGTTCGAGCCTGTCCGCGGGCTGCCGCATGCCGCGATCGTAGGCCCTAACGGCGGGACCGGTAGTACGGGGACATCCGCAGCAGCGAGGCACGGGCGAGCGGGCCGGCCAGCCCGACCAGTCGGCGCCGCCAGCCCAGGGCGGCGGACACGGCCGCGGCGATGTCGTCGAAGGTGTACCGCTGGTAGCACAGCAGCCGCTGGCTCTCCTCGGTGTCCAGCCAGTCGGTGGCGTACTCGGCGTCGCTGAATGCCTTGTCCGGCAAGGGATCCAGGCCCATCGCGCCGAGGATGCGGCTCAGGTACTCGCGGTAGGTCAGCTGGCAGCTCGGGCCGCCGCCGACGAACAGGATCCGCCGCCACACCTCCGGCGTGTGCAGCGCGTTGGCCAGCGCCAGCCCGGCGTCGTCCGCGTGCAGCGCCTCGATCCGGTTGTCCAGGCCGATCTCGAACATGATCGGGTGCGGGTCGCGCAGCCCGAGCACGGGCACGTCGGCCAGCCGGAAGATGCACCACTCCAGGCCGCTGCCGCGGACCAGCGCCTCGCACTGGATCTTGTCCTCGGTGTACCCGTTCGTCGCGACCAGCGGGTCGTCCACCCGGCGCGGCGGCGGCTTGGCCAGCGTGTTCCCGTGTACGTCCAATGTGGACGTATACAGCAGCCGGGGCGGTACCGCCTGCGCGCGGCAGGCGGCGATCACGTTCGCGGTACCGTCCACATTGACCGCACGCGCGTACCCGGGCTTCTCGTCGCTGGTCGGCGGGATGACCGCGGCGAGGTGCACCACGGCGTCCACGCCCGCGCAGGCCCGGGCCACCGCACCGGGGTCGCGCACGTCCCCGCGCACCACCTCGGCACCGCGGAGCGCGCGGTCCTTGGCGTTGAGCACGAGGCAGCGCACCTGGTGCCCCTGGCGGAGCAGCTCCGGCAGCGTGTGCGAGCCGACGTTCCCGGTCGCGCCGGTGAGCAGCACCTTCATGGTTTCCCCCGGCTAGAGGAGGTACGGGTGGTGCGCGAGCGCCCGGGGTGTCAGTCTAGATCTCCCCGCTCCCGCCTAGTGCCCCACCATCCCGGCCGCCCGCCCGGGCGACAGTCCCCGCCGGTCCAGGGCCAGCACCCGCCGGCCCACCTGTGCCTGCAGCCGGTTGGCGGCGGCCAGCAGCGCCACCAGTTCCGCGCGCAACTCCCCGTCGGACAGCCCCCCGACGTCCTCGACCGCCAGCGCGTCCAGCGCCTGGGCCAGGCCCGTGTTCGAACGCATGTACGGATGATACGCGGCCTCGCCGCGAGCGACCAGCGCCCCGCGTTCATCGCCAACAGCGGGGGAGTTCGATCACGCTGGACCACTTCACCGCCGGGCACGGCGCCGGTAATCCATTCGACATCGGATTCCATTCGGTCAATGGGTACTGTGTCCGGAGCAGCACCGCCACCGGCGGCGGCGCGCTCAAGCTGTCGGCCACCGGGTCCACCGCAGCCCGCTGACCTGGCCCGGCCCGGCGCCACGGGGGCCGGACGGCGTCGGCTGTGGGGCAGCCGCCCTAGTCGCGCGGCAGCCCGTCACAGTACGCTTGCCTTCCGGTCACCGTGGCGCGACGCGCAGCGCCTGCATTGACGAGGAGTAGCCGCCCGTGCCGTTGAGCGCACCAGCCCAGGATCTCCAGTCGACGATCGACTCGTTCGCCGCCAGCGTCGCGGAGGTCTCCGCCGCCGCGCTGGGCACTCCGGACGGGTTGCTCATCACCGCGTCCGACGGGCTGGAGCGCGACCATGCGGACGAGCTGGCCGCGGTGGCCTGCGGGCTGGTCAGCATCGTCGCCGGGAGCACCAACCGGATCTGGGGCGAGGACCGGGTGGAGCTGGCGGTGGCCCAGCTCAGCCAGCGGGTACTGATGGTGAAGCCGTGCCCGGGCGGCGCGATCCTGGCGGTCGTGGCCACGTCCAAGGTGGACATCGACGCCGCCGGCAGCGCGGTCGAGGTGGTCGCCCAGCAGGTGGGCCGCCTGCTCACCCCAGAACTGTGCGAGGAACTCCAACAGGCCCAACCCATGTGACTCGGTCTTGCGGCGCCGGCGAAGCCGGCGCCAGCATTACCGTGTAGCGGCGGCCTCGCGGCGGCGGCTGGGGGGCGAGTTGCGCTTCTCGGTGTACATGCGGTGGTCGGCGAAGCGCAGCAGCCGGTCCGCGTCCGCGCTGGCCGGGGTGGACACCGCGATGCCCACGCTGGCGGTGACGCTCAGCCGGTGCGTGCCCACCTGGATCGGCCGGGCCAGCGCGCGCCGGATCCGCTGTGCCAGGTGCGCCGCGTGGATCGCGTTGGCCACCTTGCATACCACCAGGAACTCGTCCCCGTGCAGGCGCGCGGTCAGGTCCGCGTGGGTGGCGACCGTCTTCAGCCGGGTCGCGGTCTGCCGTAGCACGGCGTCGCCGGAGTGGTGACCGTACGTGTCGTTGATCTGCTTGAAGCCGTCCAGGTCCACGAAGAACACGGCCAGGTGCTGTGCCGCCCGGGGACCCGCCTTGCGCAGCGCCTTGTGCAGGTGCATCGAGGCGAACCAGGCGTTGGGCAGGCCGGTGAGGGTATCGTGCGAGGCGCGGTGCAGCAGCTGGTGCTCCCAGCGCACCCGCTCGGTGATGTCCCAGAGCACCGCCTGGCCGCAGATCTCGCCCTGGAAGGTGACCGGGGAGGTGCGCGCCTCGACGTGCCGGGTGCCACCGTCGGGCCGGCACAGCAGCGCCTCGCCGGCGAGCATCGCGCCGCTGGTCGCCTCCGGCTCCGCGCCGGGGAGCAGCGCCTCGGCCGGCTGCAGCAGGTCGTCCACGATCAGCCCGGCCAGCGCCTCGGGCAGGCGCCCGGCCAGCTCACCGAGGGCGGCGTTGGCGTACTGGATCACCCGGTGCCGCAGGTCGTACACGAGGGTGGCCACGGGGGAAGCGTCTACCAGATCGGGTGCGCGTACCGGGTCGGGTGCCTCGACTACCTCGACGTAGATCTCGCCCACGCGCGCTCCTCGCCGCTCACCCATGTCGCGTCGTCTGTCTGTTGCAAGATCGGTGCGTCCCACCTCCGCGCCGTTCCGTAGTCAGTCTGCCGGAATGTGCCCGCTGCCGATAGGCGTGCGGAGCCCGTACCCGCAGTTGTAATGCTTGTCTCTCCCCCGGGTGTCCGGCGGTTGACGGCCACGCCCGCCGCACCTAGATTGGCCATACCGACTGGTCGGTATGGCCACGAGATCGCAGGAGGACGGGTGGCGGTTCCGGGACTGGACCTCGCGCGGCTGGCCGGCACGCTGGCGCAGGCGCCGGACTGCGGCGTGCGCGGCCCGCTGTCCGCCGAGGTGATCAGCGGCGGGCGCTCCAACCTCACCTACCGGGTGCGCGGCGAGACCGGCGAGGTCGTGGTGCGCCGGCCGCCGCTGGGCCACGTGCTGCCCTCCGCGCACGACATGTCCCGCGAGTACCGCGTGACCAGCGCGCTGTGGGCCGCCGGCTTCCCGGTGGCCCGGCCGCTGCTGCTGTGCACCGACGAGGACGTGATCGGCGCACCGTTCTACGTGATGGAGTACGTCGACGGCATCGTGCTGCGCCGCACCGGCTCGGCCGAGGAGGTCGCCGCGGTCGAGGCGCTGGACCCGGCGGGCGCCTGGCGCTGCGGTGAACAGCTGCTCGACCTGCTGCTGCGGCTGCACCGGGTGGACTATGTCGCCGCCGGCCTGGGCGAGTTCGGCCGGCCCGAGGGGTACCTGCACCGCCAGGTCACCCGCTGGCACAAGCAGTGGGTCTCCTCGCAGACCCGGGAGCTGCCGCTGCTCGACCGGGTCAGCGAGACGCTGCTGGCGACCGTACCGCCGTCGCCGCCGCCGACCATCGTGCACGGCGACTACCGGCTGGACAACGTGATGTTCCGCCGGGACCTGTCCGGGATCGTGGCGGTCATGGACTGGGAGATGGCCACCCTCGGCGACCCGCTCTCCGATGTCGGCATGCTCATCGTGTACACCGACATGCCCGCCGGCGGCGGCATCACCCCGCGACCGCCCGCCGGCTACCCCACCGGCGCCGAGTTCGCGCGGCGGTACGCCGCCGGCAGCGGGATCGACGCCGCGCGGCTGGACTGGTACATCGCGTTCGCGACGTACAAGCTCGCCGTGATCGCGGAGGGCATCCACGCCCGGTACCTGCAGGGCAAGACCGTGGGCGAGGGGTTCGCCCGGGCTGGCGAGGGCGTGCCGATCCTGATCGAGCGCGCCGCGTCCACATTGAACATCGGCTGAAGGAGGGCGCGGTGGAGTTCGCGTTCAGTGAGCGGGCCCAGGACTACCTGCGGCGCGCCGAGGCGTTCGCGCAGGAGGTCGTCTACCCGGCCGAGGAGGTGTTCGCCGCGCAGGCGGCCGCCCAGCCCGACGTGTGGCACGCGCCGCCGGTCATGGACGACCTGAAGAAGGAGGCCCGGGCGCGCGGGCTGTGGAACCTCTTCCTGCCCGACGAGCAGTTCGGCGCGGGCCTGAGCAACCTGGAGTACGCGCCCATCGCCGAGCTGTCCGGGCGCAGCGTCAACCTGATGCCCGAGGCGATGAACTGCGCCGCACCGGATACCGGCAACATGGAACTGCTCGCCATGTTCGGCACCGCGGAGCAGCAGGAGCGGTGGCTGCGCCCGTTGCTGGAGGCCGAGATCCGGTCCTGCTTCTCGATGACCGAGCCGGCCGTGGCCAGCTCGGACGCGAACAACATCGCCACCCGCATCGAGCGCGACGGCGACGAGTACGTCATCACCGGGCGCAAGTGGTGGTCGACCGGCGCGATGAACCCGCGCTGCAAGCTGTCCATCGTGATGGGCGTGACCGACCCGGCCGGCGAGCGGCACCGCCGGCACAGCATGGTGCTGGTACCCACGGACACGCCCGGCCTCAGCGTGGTCCGGCCGACCACGGTCTTCGGGTACACCGACCACGCGCACGGCGGGCACGCCGAGATCGTCTTCGACCACGTGCGGGTACCCGTGGCCAACCTGCTGGGCGGGGAGCACCAGGGCTTCGCGCTGGCCCAGGCGCGGCTCGGCCCCGGCCGCATCCACCACTGCATGCGTACCCTGGGCATGGCCGAGCGGGCGCTGGAGCTGATGTGCAGGCGGGCCCTGTCCCGCTCCGCGTTCGGCGGGCCGATCTCGGACCAGGGCGTGGTGCGGGACTGGATCGCCGAGTCCCGGCTGCGCATCGAGCAGGCCCGGCTGCTCACCCTGAAGGCGGCCTGGCTGATGGACACCGTGGGCAACAAGGGTGCCGCGCTGGAGATCTCCGCCATCAAGGTGGTCGCGCCCGAGGTGGCGAGCTGGGTCATCGACCGCGCGATCCAGGTGTACGGCGGCGCCGGGGTCAGCGGCGACACACCGCTCGCGGCGTTGTACGCCGGCGTGCGTACCCTGCACCTGGCCGACGGGCCGGACGAGGTACACCGCCGGTCGATCGCCCGGCAGGAACTCGCCCGGTGGCGGTGACCGCCCCGGCGGGTGCGATGCCGGGCCGCATCCTCGACGCGGCCGTGGCGCTCTTCGCCGAGCAGGGCTTCGACGCCACCTCGGTGCAGCAGATCGTGGCGCGGGCGGCGGTCACCAAGGGCGCGATGTACCACTACTACCGCTCCAAGGACGACCTGCTGTACGCGATCTACGGCACCCTGATCGGCGAGCAGCTGGCCGGCCTGGCCCGCATCCTGGACCAGCGGCTGCCGCTGCCGGACACGCTGCGCGCGGTCATCGCGGACCTGGTCCGCACGACGGCCACGCACCTGCCGGCGGCGGCGGTGTTCGGCCGCGAGATGCACAAGCTGGCCGGCGAGCGCAGCGCGGAACTGCGCGCCCAGCGCCGCCGGTACCACGAGGCGTTCCGGGACCTGGTGGCGCGGGGCCAGCGCGAGGGCGTGTTCGGCACGGCCGCCTCGGCGGAGACGGTGACCCTGATGGTCTTCGGGATCGTCAACCAGCTCCCGCTCTGGTACCGCCCGGACGGCCCCACCTCCCCCGGTGACCTGGCCGCCGAGATCTCCGCCTTCGTCCTCGCCGGCCTGTCCGCCCGCTAGGGGTGGTACCAGGGGCCGGTGGCGTCGACGCGGTGGTAGGCGAGGGCGGCGTACACGGCGTCCACAAGGGACTGTCCGCGCTCGTTGACGCCGAGGCCGGTACCCTGGCGGTTCATCGTGTACCCGAAGGACAGGCGGGCGCGGGGATCGGCGAAGCCGAGGCTGCCACCCATGCCGGGGTGGCCGAACGCCTCCTCGGAGAGCAGGATGCCCTCCTGGTCGGCGGCGGGCAGGTACCGGTTGTCCGTGGTCTTGGTGAAGCCCATCGCCCACCGGGTGGGTACCAGCAGCACCGCGTCCACCGAGGTGGCCGACACGATCGCGGCCATCCGGTACAGCTGCTCCGGGCCGACCAGCGTCACGCCGTCCACCGCGCCGCCCAGCGCCAGCGGGCGGTACATGCCGGCCAGGCCGCGGGCGTTGGTGATGCCGCCCACCGCGCCCATCTCCGCGGCGTGCGCCGCCCGGCTGTCCGACTCGCCAGGTACCAGCATGTAGCCGCCGCTGTTGACGAGCATCAGGCCCTGGATCGAGGCCGGGTCCGACAGCGCCGCCACGTACAGGCTGGGCATCGGGTCGCCGGGGCCCGGCGGCGGGGCCGGGATGGTCGGCGCCACCCGGGGCTCCGCGGACTCGGGCAGGCCGAGCCAGAACTCCAGCCCAAGCGGGCCGGCCACCTCCTCGGCGAAGAACTGGCCCAGCGTACGGCCGCTGACCCGGCGGACCACCTCGCCGACCAGGAAGCCGAAGGTGAGCGCGTGGTAGCCGTTGCGGGTACCGGGGCGCCAGAACGGCTCCTCGGCGGCGAGCGCCTCGGTCATCAGCCGCCAGTCGTAGAAGCAGCCGGCCGGCAGCGGCTCGCGTACCGCGGGCAGCCCGGCCTGGTGCGCGAGCAGGTGCCGGACCAGTACCGCCTCCTTGCCGTTCTTGCCGAACTCGGGCCAGTACGCGGTCACCGGCGCGTCGAAGTCCAGCAGCCCGCGGTACGCCAGGAGGTGTGCGCACAGCGCGGTGGCGCCCTTGGTGGCGGACCAGACGTGGCCGATGGTGTCGGTGTCCCAGGCGCGCCCGGTGCCGGGGTCGGCGACGCCGCCCCAGAGGTCCACGACGGTCTGCCCGTCCACTGTCACGCATACCGACGCGCCGACCTCGCCCCGCTCGGCGAAGTTGCGCTCGAACTCGTCGCGTACCCGGGCGAAGCGGGGGTCGCAGGTGCCGTCGATCGCCATACCGTGATCGCAGCACCGCGCCGAATCCGGCCGATAGTACGGAGTCCCCAACTGATAACACGTGGGTAACGTGGCGGGCATGGGACTGGTCGGTCGGGGGGCGGAGCTGGCGCAGGTGGTCGACGCCGCGCTCCGGGCGCCGACCGCGGGGCTGGTCGCGGTGGTGGTCTCCGGCGAGGCGGGTATCGGCCGGTCCCGGCTGCTGGCCGAGGCGGCGCGGCGGCTGCGGGACCGGGGCTGGCGGGTGCTGGCGGTACCGGGGGACCGGCTGGAGCGGCAGATCCCGTACGGCACGCTGGCCGC